>CBCTZG010000040.1:0-26344 GCA_965151315.1 uncultured Clostridia bacterium | reverse complement strand
GACCGGATCTTTCATCCTTTTTATTCAACTGTCCAATATGTATTGTAGCATAACAGGAAAAGAATTAACCAATCACGGAAAAGTACTTGACAGAAGGGCCTGTTTTCGATATACTGGAACTAACAGTATTTGAAATGGGGTGTTGCGATGTTTTGCAAAAATTGTGGAAATGAGATGGATCCTAGCGCCGTTGTTTGCATTAAGTGCGGCGTGGCTAAAGGGGCAGGGAATCGGTTTTGCCCGAACTGTGGCTCTGCCGTAGAAGAAAATGCGGCAGTTTGTATTCAGTGCGGCGCGTCGCTGAACAGTGCGCCGGCGTCGGGCACAGGACAGAAATCCAAGCTGGCGGCTGGGCTTTTGGGGATTTTTCTGGGCTCTTTAGGTGTGCATAATTTTTATTTGGGTTATACTGGAAAAGCAGTGGCACAGCTTTTGATCACGCTGCTGACCTGCGGCTTTGGCGGCGTTGTGTCAGGGATTTGGGGGCTGGTGGAAGGGATTTTGATCCTGACCGGTTCTACCATTACAACAGACGGCAAGGGGATTCCTTTATCAGATTAAATTAAAAAAGGATGCGAAAGCATCCTTTTTTAATTCAGCCCAAAACTTTTTTCGCAATTTCCGCCGACACTTTGGCGTCCTTCGCGTAGTAATCCGCGCCGATAGCCATGGCGTAATCCTCGGTAAGGACGGCACCGCCTACGAAAATGATCGTTTCAGGAGATTTTTCCCGGACGGCTCGGATGGTTTCTTCCATGCTTTTCACCGTGGTGGTCATCAGGGCGCTGAGCCCTAAAAGCCGGATATTGTTTTTTAAAACGGCATCTACCACGGTTTCCGGCGGTACATCCCGGCCTAGATCGATGATCCGGTATCCGTAGTTTTCCAAAATCACCTTGACGATGTTTTTCCCGATATCGTGGATATCGCCCTTTACCGTAGCCAGCACGATGGTGCCCTTGCTGATTTTCCCGCTGTCCGCCAAAAGCCGCTCCTTTAACACTTCAAATGCGGCTTTGACGGTTTCTGCCGCCTGGATCAGCTGGGGCAGAAAAATGATCCCCTTTTCGTATCGCTCGCCCACCACGTCTAGGGCGGGGATCAGGTGATGATTGACGACATCCAGCTCCGTTTCGGTTTCCAGAAGCTGAATTGTTGCGGCCCGGGCCTCCTCCCGGAGCCCTTTTATGATAATATCGGATAAGCCGTTCTGAGACGATCCCGGGTCGGCGTCCCCTGCTGCCGCCGCCGGCGCGCTGGGGACTGCCGGCGCTGTGCCGGCGTATTTGTCAATATAACGCTGGGCGTTTCCGTCCTGGTTGGCTAAGACCCGATGGGCGTCTACTGCCTGCATCATACCCGCCGCGTTGGGGTTTATGATGGGCAGATCCAGGCCGCAGGCCAGCGCCTGGGCCAAAAAGATTTCATTGATAATATCCCGGCGGGGCAGGCCAAAGGAAATATTCGATACCCCCAATACCGTCCGGAGTCCCAGCTTTTTCTTCACCAGACGCACTGCTTTTAAGGTCTGGGCTGCGTCCTCCTGCTGGGCGGACACGGTGAGGGTCAGGCAGTCAATGATCACATCCTCTCGAGGGATCCCATAGCTTTGGGCAGCAGCCAGGATTTTTTCTGCGATCCGCAGCCGGTCTTCCGCCGTTTTGGGGATCCCCTGGTCGTCCAGGGTCAGGCCAATCACGCAGGCGCCGTATTTTTTACAGATTGGCAGAACAGCGTCTAAGACCTTCTGCTCGCCGTTCACGGAGTTGACAATGGCTTTCCCGGCATAAAGCCGGAGCCCGGCCTCAATGGCAGCGGGATTGGAGGAATCAATCTGCAGGGGCAGGTCAGTTACGGTTTGCAGTTGGGTAACCACCTGCCGCATCATAGCGGGTTCGTCAATATCCGGCAGCCCTACGTTGACGTCCAAGATTTCCGCACCGGCTTCCGCCTGCTCGATCGCCTGCCGGAGGATATAGTCGATATCGTTATTTTTTAAGGCCTCCTGAAACCGTTTTTTACCCGTGGGGTTAATTCGCTCGCCGATCACCCGGGGCTGGTCAATGGTTACCAGTTTAGCTGATGAACACACAACAGTCCGACATACCGGAGGCCGGCTGACAACTGGTTTCCCGGCCAGGCGGCCGGTCATAGCCTGAATATGAGCCGGCGTCGTGCCGCAGCAGCCGCCTAAAACAGCGCTGCCCAGCTGATAGAAATCAACCATAGCCCGGCCGAAAGCCTCCGGAGTTACATCAAATACCGCGCTGCCGTTTTCCGCATGGGGAAGCCCGGCGTTGGGCTGGATCAGGATGGGTTTATTGGTGCATTCCGCCAGCCGCCGGGCGATTGGCAAGATCTCGGCAGGGCCCAGGGAGCAGTTAATGCCCACCGCGTCTGCCAGGCCCTCCAGGGCCGCGGCGGCAGCGTCGATGCTTACCCCCATAAACGTCCGCTGATTTTCCTCAAAGCTCATGGTACAAAATACTGGCAGCGCCGTGTTTTCCCGGGCGGCCAAAAGGGCGGCCCGCAGCTCGCCCAAGTCCGTCATAGTCTCAATCAGGATTACGTCGGCGCCATGCTGGGCCCCAATAACCATTTGTTCCTTGAAAATGGCATAGGCCTCGTCAAAGGACAGCGTCCCCATAGGCGCCATCAGTTCACCGATCGGGCCAACGTCCAAGACAGCGAACCCCGCGGGACCAGCGGCTTCCTTAGCTAGGTGCATCCCGGCGGCAATAATCTCCGCCGGCGAAAATCCAGAACTCTGGAGTTTTTTTCGGTTGGCCCCAAAGGTATTGGAGGTGATGAAATCCGCGCCGGCGGCCTTATATTCCCGATGGATTTCCAAAATGATTCCCGGATTTTTAATATTCAGGATTTCCGGGGCTTCTCCCAGCTTCAGGCCCTTCTGCTGCAGCTGGGTGCCCATGGCGCCGTCAAAAAACAAAAGATCCTTTCCCAAACGGTCTATCAATCTATTTTCCATGTCTGCAAAATTCGCACCTTTCTTTGTTTTGGCATATATCGCATTTACTTTTTGGCCGTGGGCCGGCTTGGGTCAGGCCCAAAATCGCCGTGACGGATTTGCCGGGGATCAGAAGGCTTTCATCGGTGGTATGCAGGCCGATTTTCCGCTCCGCGTCCAACAATGTTAACAGCCTGCGCTGCAGGGTGATGGGGAGATCGCCGTAACCTGGGCTGAACCGGTAGCTGCAGGGACCGTACCGGGCGTTGAGCTCCGTCTCCGCATGATCGCAGACCGCTTCAATAAAAGCTGTGGCGCAAGCGTCCATGACGATCCCCCGGGTCATGCTGGCAAGCTGGGCCTGCCGGATCAGCCGGTCCGCCTCCATGCCTAACGTGGCGGCAAATAAAACGCATTCCCCGCAGTCCTGGAGATGGCGCCGGATGGCTGTCCCCGGCAGCTCTAACTGGGACTCCCCCAGCCAGAGACGGCCGCCTGCCCGCCGCAGGGGAAACCGGCCGGCAGTCCATTTAGGCCGCAGGGCATCCAGCAGCGCCGCTTCACACTGCGTAATCAGCTCTTCGGTTTCCGGATCCGCCGCCTGCCCAGCCGGATACCCTAAATACCGCAGGATTTCCCGGCGGTCCAACGCCTTAATCATGGAGCAGGCTCCCGATAGACAACGTAATTTTCCGGGCCACATACGGATTATTCATGGTATAGATATGGACGCCGTCCACCCCGTTGGCGATCAGGTCCATGATTTGGTTTGTGGCGTAAATAATCCCCGCGTCCCGCATAGCAATGGGATCCCCCCCGTAGCGCGCCAGCATTTTTCTGCAAGCGGGGGGAATGTCCGCGCCGCACATATGTACCATCTTCTCGATTTGCGCGGCGCTGGTGATGGGCATAATCCCGGCGGTTACCGGGGTATTGATGCCCTTTTGGCGGAGCTTATCCATAAAATCATAAAAATGGTTATTGTCAAAAAACAACTGGGTAATCAGATGCCCTACGCCTAAATCGGTTTTCTCTTTCAGATGCTGCAAATCCGCCTCCATAGAAGGCGCTTCCAGATGCTTTTCCGGGTAACAGGCCGCGGCGATATTGAAGTCCCCCTTTTCCCGGATATAGCGGATCAGATCGCAGGCGTAGCGGAAATCACCGGGTACGGCGCCATCCGGCGGGGTATCGCCCCGGAGGGCCAGGATATTCTGCACACCTAGGGCTTTCAGGTTTTCCAGAATCCCGTCAATTTCCGGCTTGGTGGAATTGACGCAGGTCAGGTGGGCCAGGGGCTCAATTTTCAGCTTGCTTTTGATCATCTGGGCGAGCTCTGCGGTTTTGTTTTCCCGCGCGCTTCCCCCGGCGCCGTAGGTGACGCTGATGTAATCGGGGCTTAGGTCGCCCAGGGCCTCTAAGGTGTCGTACACGGTGTCAATAGAGCTTTGCTTTTTGGGCGGAAAGATCTCAAAGGAATATACAGTTTTTTTCTTTTCAAATAATTTGCTGATATACATTAAACGTCCCCCATTTCTTGGAATCAATTATACTATACCCAGCAGGAAAAGTCAATTTTCCCGTAAAAAAAACAAAGAGCGGACTGATTTCCCCGCAAAGGCTGGAGCTGCGGTCAGCGGTGCGGGCAAATCAGGCAATATTGCGGGAATAAGAAAATGCCTGTTTCAAACAGGCATTTTCAAGCTATTTCCCGGCGCCGCTGAAGCTGGGCGCCTGCACCTTTGTATCGGAAAACGGGCTGGGTTCTGCGGGGCTGGAAAGATTGAAATAAAGTTTTGAATCTGCTGTTACGCCGAAATCCTGATTGGAGCCGGTATCCTGGATTTTGTTGAAGGCTTTCCGGAACATGGCGTTGTGGGCCTCCTCCCGGTTCAGCAAAAAGTCAATGGTCGCCTTGACCTTTTTGTCTTCAATTTGCCGGTACAGGTATTCATAAACGACCTTGGCCCGTTGCTCTGAGGCAATATTTGACAGCAGGTCAGCGCAAAGATCGCCGGTAACGGTCACATAGTCTGCTGTCCAGGAATAGCCGGAGGCATTGATCAGCCCTGGATTCAGCCCCAGGAGCACATGGGTTTCGATTTCGCCTGCGCCGGCGGCGCGGTAATCCACATCATGGCCGTTAAGGAGATTGATTGTGGTGGCAACCATCTCCATATGGCTCAGCTCTTCAGCGGCAATATCCATAAACAGGTCCTTAACCGCAGGGTCTTTAATGCGGAAGCTTTGGGACATATACTGCATAGCTGCTTTCAGTTCACCGTTGCCGCCGCCCAGCTGTTCCTGCAGCAGGGCCGCATACTGGGGGTTGGGTTTTTCCACTTCTACCGGGTGCAATAATAGTTTTTCGTGTTTAAACATTCAATTACCTCCAAATCCGTTTTCCCTATTATGCCCCCTCCGGAATTTTTTATGCGGTAAAAAAAGCAGGCCGGAGCCTGCTTTTGGATTACAGCAAGGTTTTGATGTAAGCGGCGATTTTGTCGCACTTGCAGCTTTGGAAGAACAATGTCTGGAACTGCTCGCCAGCAACTGCGCGCTTTACAAGCCCCTGGTCCAGCTGGGGCAGGATGTCCAGAAGCTCCCGGTGGGTAACCTCTTTTACCTTGTCCAGGATTTTCTTGTTCCGCTGCTCCGGCTCCACCCGTTCCTTGGGATAACCGCCGCCGCCCGGTGTGGAGAAAAGCTTTTCAAAAATATATTCCAGATTCAGTTCCGCGCCCCAGCCGAAGCCCTGGGCAAAGGGGATGGCGATGGCGTTGCCGTCGTTCACCTGGGAGAACAGGTAAGCGTCCAACGGGCTGGTTACATGGCCGCAGAGAACCTTAGGGAAGGAATTGCAGGCCAGCATAGCGCCCTCGCCCGTGCCGCAGCCGGTCACAACAAAGTCCGCCGCGCCGGAGTTCAGCAGGATCGCGGTGAGGATGCCCGCCTGTACATAGGTCAGCTGCGCCTGGTCCTCCGCGGAATACATGCCGTAGTTATCCACCGTATGCCCCATGGGCGCAACCACCTTTTTTAAGGTGTCATAGATAATACTATTTTTCGCCGCTTGGCTGTTTTCATTGATCAAAGCGATTTTCACTGTGATACACTCCTTTTTGTTTGATACTCTTATTATACCATAAATTCCAGGAGTTGCAAGGGGGTTTGTGAAAATGGCAGGTCAATCCGTCTGGCTTTTGGGGGGCTGGCTGCACCTAGCAATGATAACCTGCCGGAGGGAACAGCCGTCTTGTTTTGCCTGGCGGACGAGCTCCTCCCGCAGGGCGCGGGGCAGCTCCACGGCTGTCCAGACGGTATCGGCATGTTCTTCCGGGTCGTCGAAGCCGGTCATGGCGTACTGTATGATGATGTCCTGGACCAGGTGGTCTAGCCTGGGAGTGGCAAAAAACTCGCTGACAGTGACGCCGAGGTCGTCGTACAGGGACTGGACGGATTCCAAGTCCATATCCAGGTTCACCAGGGACATCAAGTCAGGCAGATGGGAAGCTGGATATTTTTTGGCGTATTCCGTCAGGGTGACCCCCTGCTTTTGGCAGCTGTCCAGGATAAAGCGCTGGAGGGTTATGTAGTGGATGGCGGGCCGCCCCGCCTCCTCCCCTGTGTATACGCCCGTATCCATCCCCGCTTCCGCAAAGAACGGGTGGTCAAAAAACTGCCCCAGGGTGACCCCCAGCGCGTTGCAGATTTTGACGAAAATATCCGCCGGGCTGAAGAACAGCCCTTTTTTCATGGCCCGGTCAAACCGGGACTGGGGAAGCCCGGCTCGGCCGGGCAGCTCGTCCAAGGTGATCCGCCGCTGGGCGCACAGCTCCAAAAGCCGTTTTTGAATCAAATCTTCCATGTTTTCGCTAATATCACTTTGCATCTTTATATTCAGATTCCTCAATATCGTCCATCGCTTTTTTGCAGCATTGTAAAACCAATAGATTAAACGAAATTTGGTTTGCGGCGGCACATTCATTTAACTGCTTAAACAGCTTGTCAGTGAACCGGATCGTCCTTGGTATGTTCGCATTCCGATAATCGTTATCAACCTTAAACATAAACACACCTCTGTATGTATTGATCATATATTCATTATATTGGAAGGGAAAATGAAATTCTATAACCGGTTGAGAGTTTGAAAAGGGTTATAGAATGTGTTCAATAAAATTATACATAATTCAAAACAGATATGTGGTCTATACATAATACTATTTTTGGAAACCCATTTTATTTGTTCCCGTTTGTTGAAAACAACGGAAATCATAGGCCAGATATTGTAAATTATAGACAAAACTCAGCTTGACAATGTTGCGTATAGTGGAGCTTATTTTTTACGGGAAATATAATAAGCATTCAATTCACCAAGCAAATATCCCGGCGCCTACCGCGCCGGGATATTTTTCCCTCGATATATAATATGAATCAAAAGCAAAGCCAAGACCCCGGCACAAACCCAAACTGTGTGCTGGGACAGGATAGGACACAGCACCGCCCCCATAACGGCGCCGAAGCAAAAACCGGCGATTACCAGAAAATACCGGGCGCTTTTCCGTCCGGCCGCCCGATCGCCGTAAATCAAACGCCGGAACAAATTCTCTGTACCCGACCGGAAGTTGCCGGTACACATGGTGGAGGCATAGGCCATTCCCTCCAGCCGCTTGAAGCAGTCGATCTGCATGGCACTGATAAAAGAAACCGTCAGGTTCACCGTGATTGCCGGTACGGATAGGGGGACAAAGCCAATAACCAGGAACAATAGGATTTCCACTGTCAGCACGAAATGTTCGCAGGCAACCTTTTCAAACCGGAATACATACCGTTTGATCAGCTCCGTGGCCATGATCCCCAGGAAAAACGCCGCCAGGGAACACAAATAATATCCGGCCCCCAAAAAATCCAGCCGGGCCAGCCGGATACTCATAAGGATCATGTTCCCGGTCTGGGCAAAGGCGAATACCTGGTCCCGCAGCAGATAACCGCAGGCATCCATAAACCCGCCGGCAAAGGACAGCGTTACCGCTACCCAGATGGTTTCAAATATATCCGTCCGCCGTGTGTTGGCGGCGCATAGCTTTTCCATTTCCACACCCCGATTCGGAATGTATTATACCACATCCCGCCAGGGTTTGCAAGCTTTAGGACAGGGGGATCTCCAATTGGTCCCCGGCTTGAATCACGGCGCTGTCCAGGCCGTTTATAAGCCGGATATCCCGTACCAGCCGGCGCAGATCCCGGCCGCCGGGATTGTTGGTCCGGGCAATATCCCAAAGGGTATCGCCGGGCTGGACGTATACCGCCAGGGTTTCGGGCCTGCTGTTAGCGCCGGCAAAATTGACCGCTGAGGAAACACCTAAGCTGAAAAGCCCTGCCATGGATAGGCAGAATATCGTAAACCGCGTTTTATTCACAATTTTTAATTTTTTTCGCTTGTTTGCCATGGTTCTTTCCTCCAATAGAAAACGAATATTTGTTTGCATTATACCAGAATATACGTTCGTTGTCAATAGGTTTTCGAAAATTTGTTCGATTTTCTGCAAAAAAATACCGCCCCGTAATGGCCGGGGCGGTAAAAATCAAAAAAACAGTTTGGTGCCCAGCACCACCAAAGGCATGGTTACAGCAGACAAGACGGTGGTCATGGCAAAAATTTCCGAAGCATACAAGGCGTTGCGGCCGTAGGATATGGCAAACAAAGTACAGATTGTTGCCGTAGGGCAGGCAACAGCCAGCATGATGGAAATATAAACTTCCTCCTGCACCGGCCAGAACCAGGTCAGCAGAATGACAAGCGCTGGGAAAACCAGCAGCCGGAGCGCGGAAACCAGATAGAGCCGGGGCTTTTTGAAGGCCTTTAGGAGATTAGCTTGGGCAATGGTGACCCCGGCCACCAGCATAGCCAGCGGCGTGTTCATGGAAGCGATATAGTCCAGAGCGATCCGGGGCGCATCCGGCAGCCGGATCCCAGTCACATAGCAAAGCATACCCAGAAATACGGCAATAACAGTAGGTGACCGGAGAGCCTTTAAAAAGCCTTTCCAGCTTACCGTGTCCGTCATAACCATTAAGCCGTGGGACCAGACCAGCAGGTTAAACAGGGTCAGATACGCGGTGGTATATAAAATCCCCACATCCCCGAACAGGGCGCCGATCAGCGGAAACCCCATAAAGGCACAGTTGGAGTAGATGACAGAGCACCGCTCAACCCCGTAGTCCGGCCCAGATTTTTTTCGGAAAATCAGGCCGGCCAGGAGGATTGTAACCAAAAAAGAAAACGCGGCCAGCAGCAGCGCCCACAAAAGGCCCTGGAGCAGCTCCGGGGAAAATTCCGTCTGATACGCCATAAAGATGAGCACAGGACAGACGATCCTTAAAACCAGCTCCGAAAGATGCCGGTTCCCCTCCTTTGTAATGATGTTCTTTTTATAGCACAAAGCCCCTATGAGAATGATCAGAAACATAATCAGGACTTGTTTTGCGATAACGACTGCGTATTCCAAAAAAATTTTCTCCTTTGCTGAAAAAATAAGCCCGGCCGGGCAAAAGAAAACGCACAAGGTTTATTTTGTGCGTTTTCTGGTCAAATCACCTGTTTGATAATGCCAAAGGCCAGTAGGGACATAACGAGCCCCGCGGCGACGACTCCTAAGAATATCCAGGGTAAGGCGTCCCGCGTGCGCATCCGCAGGAGGGCCGCGATCATGCTGCCGGTCCAGGCACCCGTCCCCGGCAGGGGAACCGCCACAAATAGGAATAGTCCGAATTTACCGTATCTGCGGATCTGGTCGGATTTTTTCATAGCCTTGTTTTCTAACCACAGTGCAGCCTTGCGGAGCCTAGTTTTTTTCATCCAGTCAAATATTTTATTCAGGAACAGCAATACGAATGGGATCGGCAGCATATTGCCAATTACGGCGATGGTAAAGGTCGACAAAAATTCCATCTTCAGAAACCCCGCCGCCAGGATGCTGCCCCGCAGCTCCAGGATCGGGAGCATAGATACGAAAAATACGATCAGCGCTTTGGGTACTGTGCCTAGGAACATCTCTACAATAGACTGCACTATTGAATCGACCATACAGATTTTTCCTCCAAACCAAGAATGGCTATATTATATAGTATTTTGCCGGAAAAATCAAGCCTTTATCCACATTGAAATGCGTTTGTAAATCAGTAAGACCAGGAGGGAAAGCACAATGCCCCGGATCAGATTAAAGGGCAGGATCAGTGTCGTCACAATCCGCAATTTTTCGGCAAAGGGCGCACCCTGCATGTATAGAGGCAGCATGATGAACAGATTCGCCAAAATCCCGGCGCAGGCCAGGGAAAGCACCCCGATGATCAAAGCGATGACCGCCCCTTTTTTCGTTTTATTCCGCCGGTACAGTACGCCCGCTGCCAATACGAATACACCGTTCATTACAAAATTGGCCAACTCGCCTACAAAGCCAGTGGTGGTTACAGTGCAGTGGAGCAGGTTTTTGACAAATTCCACCACAACCCCGGCCCCGGGGCCGATTGCCAGGGCTGCGATCAGGGCCGGCAGGTCGGACACCTCTACGTCCAAAAACGCTACCTTTGGCAAGAACAGCGCGATCAGCTGCAGCACAAAGGCAATGGCGGACATCAGCCCCACCATAGCGATGGTCCTTGTGGATACCCGTTGTTTTTTACTTGCTTGTAATTCCATCATTACATGCCTCCTATATAATTTGTATGTACCTATAGGAGGCGGCTTTTTTTGCAAAGAAAAAACCCTGGAGAATCTTCCAGAGCTGCGCAAAAAAAGACCGTCTTCTTTCATCCGGACTGTAACCGTCGGTCCCGGGATCGCACCGGGTCAGCCCCAGGGGGCTCGTGGACTTTCACCACCGGTAGGGACTTTCACCCTGCCCTGAAGATACATCATTTATAGTATACGCCTGCCGGGGAAAAAAAGCAATAGGGATTTTGATTTTTCCTGTAAAATTTTTAAAATCCCCATCAGGGTACGCAAAACTTGGATAGAAAACCGGCACAGGTGATGGGAAAATTTTGTGCATATAGACATTGCTATTTTGAGAGGAATGTAGTATAATATGAAAAGGCAAGAATGCCAGACAAAATCAAGGAGATAACGGCCTTCGGGCCTGGAATCAATCAACGGAGGAATCAGCGATGCTGGAATTAAAGCATATTTCCTGGACGCTGCCGGACGGCACGGCGATCTTAAATGACATCAGCCTAACCATTGAAACGGGCAGGATGGCCGTGATTACCGGCCCTAACGGCGGCGGGAAAACATCCCTGGCGAAAATCATTGCCGGGATCGAAAAGCCGGACAGCGGCCAGATCCTTTTAGACGGAGAAGATATTACGGAGCTGGATATTACCCAGCGGGCCCGGCGGGGGGTGGCGTACGCCTTTCAGCAGCCCGTCCGGTTCAAGGGGCTGACTGTGCGGGACATCTTAGAACTTGCCGGCGCCCATTTGGATGAGGATGGCATGTGCGGTCTGTTAGGAAAGGTTGGGCTTTGTGCACGGGAATATATTGACCGGGAGCTAAGCGGGGCCTTGTCGGGGGGGGAAAGCAAGCGGATTGAAATCGCCTCTGTACTGGCGCGGCAGGCCAAGCTCTCTGTATTTGACGAGCCGGAGGCGGGGATTGATCTGTGGAGCTTTGCCCGATTGGTGGAGACCTTTGAGGAGCTGCGCCGGGAACAGGCCGGGACGCTGGTGGTGATCTCCCACCAGGAACGGATATTATCCATCGCCGACGAGATCGTGGTGATTGCCGACGGCAGAGTGCAGACAGCGGGTGCGGGCCGGGATGTCCTGCCGGCGCTGCTGGCGGAGGGCGGCGCCTGCTGCCCTCGGGGAAAGAAGGTGTACTGTCATGAATAAGATTACGGACGAGCTTCTGCGGATCGTTTCTGATTTTTCAGGAGAATTCAAGGGAGCCTTTAACATCCGGGAGGACGGCCAGTGTGCCGGCCGGCAAAACTCGGAGAATATTACCATTGAATCAAAAATAGATCAGCCGGGGATCGAGGTGCATGTTCGGCCGGGGACAAAGGAAGAGACGGTATACATTCCGGCCTGTGTTACCCATGGCAGCGTAGACGACCTGGTGTACAACGATTTTTATGTAGGCGCGGATGCCGACGTTGTGATTGTGGCCGGCTGCGGTGTGCATACGGACGACGGCGCGGACGCCCGGCATAATGGGATCCACCGGTTTTTCCTGGAAAAAGGCGCCCGGGTAGTATACAGGGAGAAGCATATCGGCACCGGCCGGGGGACCGGGGCGAAAAAGATTGATCCGGTAACGGAAATTTTTATGGCGGAGGATTCCAGCTTGGAAATGGATACCGTACAGCTGGGCGGCGTAGACAGCAGCTTCCGCAAAACCTCTGCGACCCTGGGGGCCCGGGCCCGGCTGCTTGTTCGGGAACGGATCATGACGGATCACAGCGAAACAGCCCGGACAGAGTTTGAAGTGACGCTGGAAGGAGAGGATTCCGGTGCGGACCTGATGTCTCGGTCGGTAGCCAGAGGCCGGTCTTACCAGGAGTTCCAGTCCTGCATCAAGGGCAAAAACCGCTGCACAGGCCATTCGGAATGCGACGCCATTTTAGTGGATCACGGTACGGTGACGGCTACGCCGTCCTTGGAAGCATCCTGCGAGGACGCGGCACTGATCCATGAGGCTGCCATTGGCAAAATTGCCGGTGAGCAGCTGCTGAAGCTCCGTACCTTGGGGCTCACCGCCCAAGAGGCGGAACAAAAGATCATATCTGGATTTTTGAAATAATCGGATTATGCCCTAAAAGCCTAAAAATAAGGAAATGTCTAAAGGTTTTCTGAATGAGTTTACCACAGATTTATTACTTATTGAGCCTTGGTATAACCGTGAAATCTAATAAGAAAAATATAATCATGTGAAATGGGCAGACAGAAATATCTGCTTTCAGACTGTCGAAAAATTCATCCTACCGCAAGCAGAAAACAAAAAATAATTTCAAAAATGATTGTTTACAAAAAGCCATGCAGGCTTCATGGAGAAGCCTGCATGGCTGCTTGCTTTTTGCGAAAATGTCCCCTACTGTATCATTGTACGCCGACGGGAACATTTTCACAAAATATCCCTTCATTTTTCAACAGCCGCTCAGCGCGCCGGCTTTATCGACACGCTGAGGACAGATAGAAATATCTGCTTTTTTTCATAATTATCAAGGCAGTTCAAAGAATTCAGCGCAGCAGGCTAGTGGTATGGTGCCGGCAACCTAGATGGCCGCAGCATGGATATCGGCGGAAACAACGCCGGCTGATAATTTGGCGGCCCCAAAATGTACATACGCTAGTTCGCTAAAAGCCGAAGTACGACCATAGGGAGACATAGAATTTTGTTATTTTTTGAATTTTTTGAAAAAAAACTTGACAAATCGGAAATTTTTGTGTAGAATAGGCTTTGTTGTAAAGTTTTATTCCTTTACAAGGAAACGGGGATGATTTCTTTGCCAAAAGATTTATCCATCAGCGTACTCATGGATTTTTACGGCGAGCTGTTGACGCCGAAGCAGCGGGATACGCTGGATCTATACTACAATCAGGATTTTTCCTTAGGGGAGATCGCGCAGCATATGGAAATTTCCCGTCAGGGTGTGCGGGACTTTATTAAGCGGGGCGAAAAACAGCTGGAAGAATTTGAGTCTGCCTTAGGGCTTGCCCAGCGATTCAGTTCCGTTTCCCAGGAGGTAGAACAGGCCCAGGAGATCTTAAACAAGCTAGAGGCCCTAGAGCACAGCCAGGCGGCGGAAACAATGCTCAGCCAGCTTGCCGATGCTCTTGCGAAAATTAAGGCATATGTATAACGCCATACAAAGCAGGTGAATTAAATGGCATTTGACAATTTAAGCGATAAGCTCCAGGGGATGTTCAAGCGGCTCCGGGGCAAAGGAAAGCTGACCGAGAAGGATATCAAGGATGCTATGCGGGAGGTCAAGCTGGCACTTTTGGAGGCCGATGTAAATTTCAAGGTGGTCAAAAGCTTTATTAGCCGCGTCTCGGAAAAGGCGCTGGGACAGGAGATTTTGGAGTCCCTTACCCCAGCCCAGCAGCTGATTAAGGTTGTCCGGGACGAGCTGATTGCCTTAATGGGCAGTGAAAATGAACGGCTGGAATTTTCTAAAAATCCGCCTACCGTATTCATGCTCTGTGGGCTTCAGGGCGCGGGAAAGACTACCGCCTGCGGCAAGCTGGCCCTTTCTCTGCGGAAAACAATGGGCAAGCGGCCGCTGCTGGCAGCCTGCGATATTTACCGGCCCGCCGCGGTTAAGCAGCTGCAGGTACTGGGCAGCCAGATCGACGTGCCTGTATTCAGTATTGAAAATGAAAAGGATCCGGTTCGGATTGCCCGGGCGGCGATCGACCATGCGAGAAAGCATGGCAATGATCCGGTGATTATTGATACCGCCGGCCGGCTGCATATCGACGAGGTTTTGATGGAGGAGCTGCAGCGGATCCAGGCGGAAACCGCGCCACAGGAAATCCTGCTGGTGGTAGACGCTATGACCGGTCAGGATGCTGTGAACGTAGCGGAGCATTTTAACAGCCAATTAGACATAACCGGCGTGATCCTGTCCAAGCTGGACGGTGATACCCGGGGCGGCGCTGCGATTTCTGTCAAGGAAATTACCGGCAAGCCGATTAAATACGCCTCTGTGGGGGAAAAGCTTTCGGATCTGGAGCCGTTCTATCCGGATCGGATGGCCAGCCGGATCTTGGGTATGGGGGATGTGATGACCCTTATTGACAAGGCCCAGGAGGCTTTTGATGAAAAGGACGCGGCAGAGCTGGAGGCCAAGATCAAGCAGCAGACCTTTGATCTGGAGGATTTTTTGAGCCAGCTGCAGCAAATCAAAAAAATGGGGCCGCTGGGCCAGCTGATGGGCATGATCCCCGGTGTGGATAAAAAGGCCTTAGACGCGATTGATGCGTCCGATGGTGAAAAGCGGCTTCGGCGCACAGAAGCTATCATCCAGTCCATGACTGCCGCCGAGCGGCAGAAGCCCCAAATCATCGGCGCCAGCCGGAAGGTTCGGATCGCTAAGGGCAGCGGTACCCGGGTGCAGGATGTTAACGAGCTTTTGAAGCAGTTTGACCAGATGAAGCAGCTGATGAAGCAGCTGACCGGCGGCCAGCAGGCCCGGATGCTGAAGAAAATGAAGCGGATGGGTAAGCGTCGATAAAATGATATTGAAGCCGGGCTCCGGCTTTCCAATATAAATTCTTAATTTTGCGGAGGTGAATACACATGGCAGTAAAAATCAGACTGAGAAGAATGGGCGCAAAGAAGGCTCCGTTTTATAGAGTTGTCGTTGCGGATTCCAGATATCCCCGGGACGGCCGTTTCATTGAAGAAATCGGCACGTATAACCCGCTGACAGATCCCGCCACCGTCAATATTGACGCGGAGCTGGCGAAAAAGTGGATCGGCAATGGTGCGCAGCCTACGGATACTGTAAAGGCCCTTTTGAAAAAAGCAGGGATTATCTAAGGAGGGACAGCCATGAAAGAGGTTTTAGAAATTATTGCCAAGGCATTGGTGGACCATCCCGAAGAGGTTTCTGTTTCCGAGGTGGAAGGGGAACAGTCCGTTATTTTAGAGCTTCGTGTGGCGGAAAGCGACATGGGCAAGGTGATCGGCAAACAGGGCAGAATCGCAAAGGCGATCCGCACTGTTGTCAAGGCGGCAGCCAGCCGGGAGGACAAACGCGTGGTTGTGGAAATCTTGTGATCCGGCCCCGCGGTTTTCTAAAGAAACCAAACAAATAAGCGCCCAGCGGCGCTTATTTTAATATCAAGGAGGTATGCGCTATGGATCGGTTGGAGGTAGGCAAAATCATCAATACACATGGCCTGCAAGGTGAGGTGAAGATCCAGCCCTGGACAGACTCGCCAGCGGTATTTGCGTCCTTAGTCCAGGTATACGCGAAGGATCAGGTGCCCAATGATGTCCTGACCATCAAGCAGGTGAAATATCAGAAAAACAACATAATCGTCAAATTCGCTGAAATCAATTCCATCGAAGAGGCGGAACACTATAAGGCCTGTGTGTTGACTGCTGACCGGTCCGCGCTGGGGGAGCTTCCAGAGGGGGTATATTACATTGCGGATCTGATCGGGCTGCAGGTGCAGACGGAGGACGGGACTGTTTTGGGTACGGTCTCTGACGTGTTCTCCACCGGCGCCAATGATGTATATACGGTGGACAGGCCACAGGAGAAACCCCTGCTGCTCCCGGCAATTCCGGATGTTGTCCGGCAGGTTGACATTCCGGCCGGCGTGATCACTGTCCGGCTGATGGAGGGGCTTTTAGACTTATGATACGGTTTGACGTTTTGACCCTGTTCCCGGCAATGCTGGAGGCGGTACTGGGCGACAGTATTATCAAACGGGCCCGGGAACGGGGTTTGATTGAGCTGCATTGTATTGACATCCGGGACTTCTCTAAAAATAAGCATCGGAAAACTGACGACTACCCCTACAGCGGCGGCGGCGGTATGCTCATGACCCCGCAGCCGATTTATGACGCGTATCAAAGCGTGGCCGCTGGGCTCAGCTATAAGCCGCATACAATCTATATGTCTCCCCAGGGGAAGGTTTTTGACCAGAAAAAGGCGGCAGCGCTGTCCCAGGAGTCTCATATCGTCCTGCTCTGCGGACATTATGAGGGTGTCGATCAGCGGGTTTTGGATCTGCTGGTGGATGAAGAGCTGTCGATTGGGGATTTTGTCCTGACCGGGGGGGAAATCCCGGCAATGGCTGTGATCGATGCGGTGAGCAGGATGGTGCCCGGGGTCTTGGCGGAGGAAAGCTCTTTCCGGAATGAAAGCCATTTTTCCGGGCTATTGGAATATCCCCAGTACACCCGGCCGGAGGAATTTATGGGGCTGCGGATCCCAGATGTCCTCATTTCCGGGCACCATGCCAAGATCGAGGAATGGAAGCATATCCAGGCCCTGCGCAGCACATTTCGGAAACGGCCGGACCTATTGGCTTCCGCCCCCCTTTCTGAACAGGACAAGGACATGATCCGGCAGTGGGAGCAGGACGAAAACAAGTAATTTTTACTTAAATCCAGCCGTCATTTTTGTTTAAAATGACGGCTTTTGTGTGATGGGGTTGTAATCCAATCGTGCGCATGTTACAATATAGGCTGGACGATACCAGAAGCTGAAAGGAACCATTTTTATGGATAATCAGGCTAAAGAAGCAGTTTTACTCAATCAACTGAATATATCCGCCGCAGGCGGCGGATGCCAGCTTCGTATGGGAGATATTGACAACGACGGCAGGCTGGAGATTATTTTGATCCAGCCGGACATTATTTCGGATGAACGGTATTTTCCTCATGCTGTCAGTGCTGCCACAGCCTTTAATCTGGAGGGGGATATCCTCTGGCAGATCGGAACGCCGGCCGCGGACATGCCGGCCTGCAAATCTGACTTGCCTGCCCAGATTTATGACTGGGATCATGACGGCAGCAATGAATTTTTGTGCGTAATGTCTGGAGAGTTCTGCGTGTTTGACGGCGCCGCCGGCACCATCAAGCAAAAATACCCCCTGCCCGCTCCTGACGCGCATGACTGTATGGTGATCGCCAACTTAGATGGGAGCGCGTATCCGCAGAATATGGTCTTAAAAAATAAGTACCATGAAATGTGGGCAATGGATCAGAATTTTAATCTGCTCTGGAGCGCCAAGGGGAATCTTGGCCACATGCCCGTCCCGTTTGACCTGGACGGCGACGGCCGGGAAGAGATTATTGCCGGCTACAGCGTGTTCAGCCCGGAGGGAAAGGTCCTTTGGAAAGCAGAAGACGTAAAAAATCATCCGGATTGTATTTGGGTTGCCAACTTGGCCCAGGAAAAAGCCGCGCCGCCTTCTATCCTGTTCGGCGGCCCGCAGACACGGGCATATACCTTCTCCGGCCAGCTGATTTGGACGCTTCCCGGCAATCATTTTGCTATCCAGCCCGGGAATTTCCGGCAGGAGCTGAAAGGGCTTGAAATCGCGGGTGTGGAAACCGCCGGGGGAATCAATGAGATTTTGCTGGCAGATTATCACGGGAATCTGCTGTTTAAGGAAAAACGGACGGCAGCCGGCGGCCGGACTGCCGTATCCTGCGTATATAATTTTGACGGGGAAAATAAGGACTGGCTCTTGGCCAGCCGGGAAGACGCAAAAACCGTCGTGCTTTATGATGGCACTATGAATCCGCTATATACATTCTCCGCCGGCGGCCGGGCATATGCCGCCGACTTGCTGGGCAGCGGTATCCCGCAGATTCTGATTTACGACGGCACATATATCTGGATTTATGCCGCAGAAGAAACGGATCTTTCGGTTTCCGCGGTACCGGAGGGCCGGGCGCAGCCCAAATCCTTGTATAATACCTCCGTGTATCCCGGAGGCGAAATCGAGCCCTGGCGGTATGCGGCTAGTTACCTGACTGGTGATTTTACAACCCAGGCGGTGTATCCATGGGCAGAAACCTGCGCCATGTGCGGCGGGGAGGAAACCGAGATGCCAATCGCCCGCGGGGATTTTTTGGTCCTGCTGGTGCAGGCGCTGGGTCTGAAAGCCAGCGGGCAGGAAAATTTTTTTGATGTCAAGCCCTGCGAATATTATTATCGGGCGGCAGGGATCGCCAAGCAAAACAACCTGTTTGCCGGCGTCAAGCTGAGCCCGCAGACGCCGCTGACAGCCGCGGATGCGGCGGAAATTATGCAAAACGCCGGGTTCCATGCCATTATGCAGAAAACCGGCGAGGACATCCTTTCGGTATTAGATGCGTCTAAGCTTATTTTGCAGACTAGACCGAAACAATAAAAAACGGACAGGCATCAGCCTGTCCGTTTTTAATAGCAAGCATAGAGGCTTCAACCCGCGCTATGCGGAGGGCGGGCGATGATCCAGGGTTTGTACCAGCTGCATGAATTCATTCCAATCCAGGAGCCGGTTGACTACGTCTAACAGCATATTTGCGGAGATTTTCCCCGGCAGATTTAACGACTGGCACAGGGCCCGGCGGCGGGCGGCGCTGTCCGGCTGGCCGGACAGCCCGGCGGTAAAGAAATCGGCCTTCGTGACAGACCGGCCCTGGGGCCGCGGGCTGCAGCCGCCGTCGATTGTGCAGCCCGCCGACCGGAGGGCCCGGATCAGCAGATCTTCCGAAATGCCTTCTACGCCTAATAGCCCGGCCTTACCCGGCTTTTGCTTTCTGCGCTCCTTGCCGGGGATTTCCGGGATATACGCATGGAGGACCGGCAGCGGCGCCAACGCCTGTTTGACATAATTCCGGATCTGGAAACCGGCAGCGTCGGCGTCCGTGAGGATCACCAGGCCGGTCTTTTGGGCCAGCGTACGGATGGTATCCAGCGCCTTTTGATTTGAAAAAATCTGAAAGCCATTGGCGACGTAAATAATCCCGTCTAAGAAACGGGACAGCTTGATTTTGTCATAGACTCCTTCAACCAAAACTGTTTCTTGGATGGTATACATAGCAGCCTCCAAAACGCCGCCGAGAACCGGCGACGTTTTCTGAATTTAAATATCCTGTACAACAATCGGTTCTGCGCTGGCGTGGTTTTCCAAAATAAATTCACACAGATCCCGGGTGGAATTCGGGTGGCTCAAATGTTCCACACTTTGTGCCAGAAGCGACATCCGCCAGGGATTGTTCAAAAGCTCATACAGGGCTTCATCAATCGGGAATGTGTTGGTCACCATGACCGCGGCACCGCTGTTGACTAAAAACTCCATATTCCGGTCCTCCTGGCCGGGGATAGGATTCATGAGGATCCCCGGGAGCCCTTTGGCTAAAAACTCCGAGGTGGTCAGCCCGCCGGGCTTGGTGATGATACAGTCCGCCGCGTCCATCAGGACGTCTACATTATGGATAAACCCATAGGTGACGATCTTTTTTCGCCAGATGTGCTTGTCAATATTCCGCTTGGCTTTCTGATTGTTGCCGCAGACGCACAGCACCTGGAAATCCTGCTGGAGCATATCGATGCTTTCTAACTGCTTCACCAGGTTCCCGAACCCCATAGACCCCATCATCATCAGGATCGTCATTTTATCGTCGATGCCCAGCAGGGAACGGGCTTCCGCTTTCGGGAGTTTTTTAGCAAAGGCGGCCTTGATCGGGATTCCCAAAGGCAGGATTTTTTCTGTTGGGATCCCCTTGCGGTTCATCTGGTTCTGCAGCAAAGGTGTGGGGGTGACATAGTAATCAATATCCGTGCTTTCCCAGAAAGGGTGTACGGTAAAATCTGTGACAATCCCATAGGTGGGGCAGGTGATATGCCCTTTTTCCTTAAGGAAAGTCATCAGCATACAGGCGTAGCTGTGGGTGCCGATAACGACATCCGGCTCAAAACTGCGGATATAGTCCTTAAGCTTATGGGAAACCATTTTCGACAGCACAGAAACCAGGGAGTATTTATCATAGCGCTCCTCCCGCTTGCTGAACTGGCCGTAAACCTTGCCGTATACGTCCGGGAAATATTTGGTGGACAGTAGGTAGCCGTCGGAGATGGAATCCCCTAAAATAGGATTGATATATTCAAATGTATCCAGCATTGTGCATTCCACATGCTTTGTCCTGAAGTAATCAATCAGGGCCTGCCCGGTGGAGTGGTGCCCGAAGCCGGCCTTGACAGAAATAATCAGTACTTTCATGCTAATTCCTCAATCTTTCTCAAAAAATGCTTTTTGATCTTGAAAATTTGTTTTGTTTGGTATATAATATCTACATTATATCAAAAAAAGTACGCTGAATCAAGTGTTAGGAATCATTTATCGGAGGAGAAATCATATGGTACTGTATTTAGGCAGCCAGGATATTTATGATTTCATCGCCCAATCCGGCGCGGATCTTTCCACAGACGCCGGCGGGGAAAATATTGAACGGATTATCATTGCCGAAAACAGTGAAAACGCCATCGCGGCCGTGAAATTCGCCATGGATAACCAGCTTCCGCTTCTGGGTATTTTGGACGGCTACCAAAGTGTAGTGACGGCGTTTGGCGGCAGCTGCCGGGCGGTGGACTGTGCCGAGGGAAAGCAGGAATGGGCCGTTTTGGATACCAGCGCACCGATTTTTCAGGGCTTTGAGACGGTTGTCAAGATTTGTCGGGGGAATCCGGTGGCGTTAGACGAGGAAGCCAAGCCCCAGGAGCTGGACTGTATCGCTCGGGCAGAAACCGGGGAGATCTTAGGTGTCCGGAATGTGCTGGACGGCGGGGAGTACGGCCATATTTACGGGATAAACTATTATATCCATTCTAGCCTGACCGCCAATGGATTTGATATTATAGATAATTTTTTGAACTTATAAGTGGGGGTTACAAATGAATACAATGAAAACAAAGGATGTTGTTCTGGCGGCGCTTTTGACGGCCTTATCACTGCTGATTGCTATGTCGCCGTTTAAGCTGCCGGTACCGCAGCCATTTTCCCTGACGCCGGGCAGCCATGTGCCGACAATGATTGCCCTGTTTATCAACCCGTTTGTTACGGTTTTAACGGTGATTGGCTCCTGTATCGGCTTTATTATCTCTACTGGAAATCCGGTAGTGGTGCTCCGGGCGGCGTCGCACATCTTTTTCGCTTTGCTGGGTATGTATATGATCCAGAAAAAGAATATCAATATTTTTTTCGTCATTATAGCGACTTCAGTAGTGCATGCCGGCGCGGAGGCACTGATTGTCTTTGGCTTGACACCGCTGTTTTTCCCGGATAACCAGTCGGCCCTTTCCGGCCTGGTGTGGTTTGCCTTTATTGGTACGCTGGCGCACCATTATCTGGATTCGCTGATTACAGCGCCAATCTTATACGCACTGCAAAAAGCCAAAATGGTACATACGAATATCCAGTGGAAGATCGCTTAAAGGGGGGTTAAGAAGGTGCATTCGGATATTGAGAAAATCCTGATCACAGAAGAAGAGCTTCGCCAGACGGTGGAAACTTTGGGAGCGCAGATCAGCCGGGATTACGCGGGCAAAGAGATTTTGGCAGTCATTATTTTAAAAGGCAGTGTTGTTTTTGCGGCGGATTTGATCCGGGCCATCCAGGTGCCAGTGCAGATTGATTTTATGCAGGCTTCCAGCTATGGAGCGGGTACGGAATCAGGCGGTGTAATCCATATCCGGCATGATCTGTCAACGGACATCCAAGGGAAACATGTATTGATCATTGAGGATATTATTGACTCCGGAAACACCCTCTTTAAGCTGAAGGAAATGCTCCAGCAACGGGGACCGGCTTCTCTGCGAATCTGCACTATGCTGGATAAGCCCAGCCGGCGGCAGTCCCCCGTGGAGGTGGAGTATATCGGCCGGGAAATCCCGGATGCCTTTGTGGTGGGGTATGGACTGGATTATAATGAGCTTCATCGGGGATTGCCCTACATAGGCGTTTTAAAGGAAAGCGTATATACAAAATAAAAAAGCGGCATATGCCGCTTTTTTATTTGCGAGAGATGGAGCGTATGTCCCCATGGGCCCAAAAGCAGGGAATAGAGTCCGAACGGTTTAAAAATATTTTCCTGAAATTCAATAAGGCACACCTTTGGGGTGTGCCTTTATAAACGCAGGGGCCTGCCTTGTGAGCAGGTCTGTCGTTTAACAAATTTATAACAGTTTGTTAATCGCGCTGATGAGGGCGTAAATAGACGAGGTGTTGATGTTGGCGTCTACACCGGCGCCCCATTCTGTTTTCCCATCGGACTTCAACGCGATATAGCTGACAGCCTGGGAAGAAGAGGTTTTTTCCAGAGCGTGCTCCGTATAGGCCTCAATTTCCAGATCCCTGCCTAAAAAGGCCTTTAACGCCGTACATAAAGCGTCTAAGGGGCCATTCCCCTCTGCCTGTACAGTAGAAGCCTGGCCATGCAGGGAAACGGTAGCGGTCAGGGTGGTCATATCACCCCGGAGCTGGCAGTGATAATCGATCAGCATCAGCGGCGCGTCCAGGTTCACATAGGTACGCTTAAAGGCGCTATAAATCTCTTCCGGCTCCAACACGGTCTGCTTGGCGTCGGACAAATCTGTGATCAGCTTCGAGAACTCGACCAGCATAGGCTTGGGGATTGTGTAGCCAAACTTGCGTTCCATAATATAGCTGACACCGCCCTTGCCGGACTGGCTGTTAATTTGGATCGGCTCATACTGCCGGCCAAGGTCTGTAGGGTCAATAGTAAGATAGGGGTTTTCCCAGATCTTTTCACCGCTGGCTTCATAGGCGGCCATGCTCTTTTTGATGGCATCCTGATGGGAGCCGGAGAAAGCCACATATGCCATCTCGCCGGCATAAGGATGCCGTGGATGGATGGGCAGCCGGTTGAACCGTTCATAGACGGAGATAATTTCGTCAATATTCTCAATGTTCAGCTGGGGATCAATACCCTGGCAGAACATATTCAAAGCGATCACAATAATATCGGCGTTGCCGGTCCGTTCACCGTTGCCGAACAAGGTGCCCTCCACCCGGTCTGCGCCGGCCAGCAGGGCCAGCTCAGTAGAGCCTACACCGGTGCCGCGGTCGTTGTGGGCATGCAGGGAAATGATTACGTTTTCCCGATATTTCAAATGCTTATGCATATACTCGATCTGATCGGCGTATACGTTGGCGGTTGCCACTTCGATCGTAGACGGCAGATTGATGATCACTTTCCGGTCGGGGGTTGGCTTCAAAACATCCAGAACAGCGTTGCAGACCTCGGCGGCATATTCGGGTTCTGTGCAGGTAAAGCTTTCCGGGGAATATTCATAGCGGATATTCCCATCCAACTGGCCTTCTACCAGATCTACAACCAGCTTCGCGCCTTCTACAGCCAGGTTTTTGATTTCCTCCTGATCTTTGCGGAAAACCACACGGCGCTGCAAAGTAGATGTGGAATTGTAAAGATGTACAATGGCGTTTTTCGCGCCCTGCAGCGCCTCGATTGTGCGCTTAATAATATGTTCCCGAGCTTGGGTTAACACTTGGATAGATACGTCGTCAGGGATCAGGTCTTCGTCGATGAGCCGGCGGACGAATTCAAATTCTGTGTTCGACGCGGCAGGAAATCCCACCTCAATTTCCTTAAACCCCAGTTTTACGAGATATTGAAAAAACTCAATCTTCTCGTCGGTAGTCATGGGTGAATACAAAGCCTGGTTACCATCCCGTAAATCCACACTGCACCAGATCGGCGCATGGGTAATCTCGTGATCAGGCCAGTCCCGATGCTCTAAGGGGACCTTGTGATATGCTTTTCTATATTTTTGATAGTTCATAGCAGGCATCCTTTCTTCAATAAATTTCGGAAAAAAAATAACTGAGCTTTTGACGGCTCAGTCATACAGGTTCCGGCTGCTTTTTACCGCAGAGGAATAAACCGACCGCCTTTCGCGCCCAGCAAGCTAAGTAGAAGCATACCGCATTGGATTTGATTCTGCCGCATCGTTCTATCCCTCCATTTTTATTGCCACTATTGTACACCAAACCAACCGTTTTGTCAATAGTTTTTTTGTGATTTTATTTCGTCAGCATTCATAAATCCCGGAAAATCAACAAAATTCCTTAAATGAATTGCATTTTTTCAGCAGATGTGGTAAAATAAAAAGGATTATTGTATGGATAAGGGGAGATGTTCTTTTGAACGAACAAATCAGTATTGTTGATGTTGTTGATATGCTTCTGCGGCGCTGGTGGCTGATGTTAGTTTCGGCTGTCGTTGTCGGCATTGCCGCGTTTATGTATACGAATTTGTTTATTGACCCGATGTATCGGTCAGAGGGCGCGCTGTATGTCAATTCTACCCAGAATCAAATCAGCGGAGAAGTGACGACGGGCGCCATCAGTGCGTCGAAGCAGCTGGTTACGACCTACGCGGAAATTCTTCAGCGCAGGACTTTTCTAGAGCAGGTCGTGCAGGATTTGAATAATAAATATACTGTAGATCAAATTAAAAGTATGCTGAGCATGGGTGCGGCTAATGAAACGGAAATTTTGGAGATTAGTGTGACCGGGGAGAATGCCCACGACGTTTATCTGATTGCCAGAAGCATTTTACGGCACGCGCCGGACGAGCTGATCCGGGTGGTTGAGGCTGGATCGGTAAAAATTCTGGATAACGCCCGGGAAAATACAACCCCGATTTCTCCCAATATCCGGACCAACACCTTGATCGGGATTTTGGTGGGGCTGCTGATTGGCGCGCTGACCGCGGTGTTGCTAGAGTTGTTTGATACCCGGATCAAAAACGGCGAAGAAATTTCCAAGCGGTATGACGAGCCGCTTTTGGGTGAGATTCCAAACCTGGATCCAGATACCTATGAAAGAAAGGGAAAGTAGATGGGAAATAAGTTCAGTAAATTTGTTGGGAAGATCAACGAACAGAAAGCGGTTGCTCGGCAGAAAGAGGCATCGATTCGGCAACGAACCGCCACCCTGCTGAATAGTGATACAAATTTTGCTATTACCGAGGCCTATAAAGCTACCCGGACGAATATCATATTTTCCCTCAGCGGTGTGAAAGGGTGTAAACGGATTATTTTGACCAGCGCCAGCCCGGGAGAAGGAAAAACGACCACTTGTCTGAATATTGCCATCGCGTTTGCCCAGACCAACGCGAAGGTTTTGGTGATTGACGCCGACCTGCGGAAGCCCAGGGTATACCGGCATTTGGGGATTGAACGAAAAAATGGGCTCTCCGATGTTTTGTGCGGCCTGATTGACATCAATACGGCGATCCACCATTGTACGGAGCAGAATATTGACTGTATAGCCTCAGGCCAGATCCCGCCGAATCCGGCGGAGCTGTTGTCATCCAATGAAATGGGCCGGATACTGGACGTTCTTTCCCAGCAGTACGATTATATCTTTATTGACACCCCGCCGGTGACCATGGTCACCGAAGCAGCGGCCATGGCAAAATTTGTCCATGGCGTGGTGGTTGTGATACGGCAAAATTATACCATTCACGAAATGGTCAAGCGGGCCCGGGAGGCGTTGAAATTTGCCGACGCCAAAATTTTGGGCTATATTCTAAATGATGTGAATTTAGCGGCACACGGCTATGGTTATGGCCGTCTATATGGATACCGGTATCACTATGGATATAAATATGGTTACGGATACGGTTATGGCCAGAAATACGGCTACAAGCATGAGACTGGCATTAACTACCGATATGGGGATCCTGTGGATCAGCCGGCAGAGGAAGGGTCCAAAAAAGATAAGAAAAAACGCTGATTAAAGCGCCTTTCAATGAAAGGCGCTTTTTTTGTATACTGAAAACCACGCGATAGTCGCGTGGTTCAAAAGAGGTTA
>CBCTZG010000039.1:0-26827 GCA_965151315.1 uncultured Clostridia bacterium | reverse complement strand
CATTTGGCTGTCCTGATATTCCTCAGCCGCCGCGTCCCATAAAAGCCAGTTCCCGTTTTCCCCGATCTTGGGACACCCGTTGTCGATAGCCGCCTGCATTTGCGCTATATATTGTTCCCACAAGTCCGGCGCCGGTGTTTCCGGGGCTGTACCTTCACAATATGCACCGTCCTCTATACGCATACATACCCATCCGGTTGATATGCGCCGGTAGCTTTCTCCTGTTCCTGTCGTCCCGTATACGCCAAAGCTGACTATATCCGGCGTATTAAATATTTCATATGGGATAACACATTGGTTGTTTATAATCTCAACAGGGGCAATACAGGTATCACAACGTTTTATTGCCATAAACTTTGACATTCCGTCCCATTCCGCGTCAAAATCAAACCTACACGTATATGTATTCACATTCCCGGTGTACGCGTTTTTTTTCGGATCTATATAAAGCCTGTCCCCCCGTACTGTAAATTGATAGATCATTTCACACCTCCTAGAAAACAAGAAATTGCAATGAATGTGTGCTGGCTCCAACGCCTTCAATCTTGGCATATATATCAATATTCTGCCCTCGTTTTTGAAAAGACAGTAAAACGCTGTTAATCGTCTCATCATTCGGATTTGCTTTCATAAATTCAGTTTTCACGCCTTCTGTTAATTTCTGATGTCCTCCACTGACCGCTTTTCCGTCTTTATTGGTCACTAAAATGTATTGAAACCAAGGGCTTCCTGCGTCAAAAGTTTCCAAAACAGTGCCGCCCATACTAGATGTTAAGGTTGTGTCTGGGATGCTGTATTCCCTATATATATTCCCTGTCGACGGCGCCACCTTAGTTGTCGCGAATGTCCGCCGGTCTGTCACAGCACCGGCAGCGGAGATTTGGGCGATTAATATTCCGTTTGCCGGCGCGTCGGCGGTCTGGGCCCGGATGATCCCCTGGTTGGCCTCTACCGCCATAACTACATCCCAGGCTGTACCAGTCCCGGCAGTAAATGTATACCCCCGTATCCACCGTGATCATTTCTCCGTTTGGCATAATTGCCGTTCCCGGCATGACCTTATAGCTGCCGCCGCCCGTGCTGACCACCTTACAAGCGTCATAATCCAGTTCTATCCCGTCAGTTACCAGGTTTGAAACCGCCGTATTCAAATCTGTCAGCGGATTTCCCGTATCCGAAAACAAGGATACCCCCTGGCTGGTCAGCCGGGAAAACGCCTGGTTCACGTCCTGCGCCGAATAGACTTGATTATGTAAAAATCTACATGTAAATCCCATTTTATCCCTCCAAATCTGAAAATACCGGCTGCTGGCCGGTTCCGCCCTGCTCATACCGGATATTCACGCCCGTGATCCGTTTTTTCACCGTTGTCTGATACTGCCCCTTTTGGATCTGCACCCGGACAATATCCCCCAATCCATAGTCCCTTCCCAGGATCAGGTCCCGAGATTTTACCGCCGTTTCGTTTTTTCTCCTCTTGGTCCGTAAACTGCTTTTTGCCTCCGATTCGTTACTGCCAGATAATGTACATTCCCATCGGTATATACCCGTTTTTTCAGATACCCCGGGAATATAGATCCACGTTGATCCCCCGTCTGTTTCCCCCTCTTGGGTTTCTGATTTCTGTTCATACCATCCGCCGGTATAGAAGTCCAGGCAGTCGTCTGTGATCTCCGTGTCGTAGGCGTTTTTGTTGGCTTCCGATATGATCAGCGGCAATTCCTGCCCCTTGTACACCTGATAGACCCATTGCTTGTTTTTCGTGTCAAAAACCACCCGGTGCCCAGCCCCGTCTTCCGCCAGGCAGTCCGTCACTACGTCCAGGGTGGGGTTATAGGTGTTGCGCCAAAATTTCAGCTCTTTGGTCAGCCCAAATTCCGGCCCAAGCACAAAATTCTCCACATCAGCAAACGCCGTCTGGACAAACCCCCGGGTCAGCGTCTCCGCGGTTCCGGTCAGCTGGTCAAAATCCGGCGTGACCCGCCGGCTCAGGATCCAGCTGCATGTCCGGCCAAATACGGCAAAATCCGTCCCGGCCTGTCTGCCGGTGATAATTGCCGCGTTTTCCCCCTGGGCAATGACCAGATAATCATTTCCCATGATTAGCGGGACAATATCCACAGATATGGGGAAATGCCCTTCAAACGTTCCCGCATCGTTGTATTTTAATGACCAGCTGGCAGAGTTATATGTATTGGTCTGCTGTATGAGATTGAACTCAAAATCATAAATCCGGATATCGTCTGTAAACTGCATTACCATACCGCCTCCAAATACTGATTTTTATACACGCATTCCATATATGCGTCTGACAATACGTTAAAATTGTGGACATACAGGCTGTTTTCACCAGGAACGAGGGTAAATCCGTTCAAGAATGTACCGTCGGTTATATACGGAAGCAGACTGCTGCCATCCTGTAGGTAAATTTTCCGGCTGGGGATGTCAATGGTGATCACGTTGCCGGCAGCCGGGATATAGTCCAGCCCGATCTGCTGGCCTGTGGTTTCGTTTACAATTAAGAATCCGTTATCCGGATATTGGGGCGGCATGGCGTTAATGGTGATCCGGATCACCGGCTCCGTGGGGGCAGTCCCTTCGTAATACACCGTCCCGCCAATTACAGCCCCAGAAAACATGCCCGGGAAAGTAAACGTATCGCTGAGCATTCCGTTAATCTGGTAAAGCGGGATTCGGGTGTTTCCAATGTCCGAGAAATACGGGTCGTCACAAAGGAACTGGAACACATACCGCTGATACACCGGATCCCGATCCCCTTGGTCTGCGGCGCTCAGACGGCAGCTGATCTCCAGGGTCTTATCCGGGAAGTAGAAAATCAGCTTCCCCGGCTGGTTCAGCGCCGTCAGGGCAGAAGATAAAATATATGGCGACGAATCCGCGTCCATCCGCAAGTCCCCGGATATGCTGATCGTCCGGGACGCTTCCGTCACGCCAATTACCCGCTGGCCGGGAAGTCCTGCATATGCGGCAGTCTGAAAACTTCTCCCAGTCAGCCACAGGCCATCCAGCCCTGTAATCCGGAACAGTGAATCCCGGCCGCCGCCGAAGCAGACCGTTCCCGCACTGCTTTCATAGTCGATATACATGCCTTACCCTCCTATTCCCAGCATCCGCTTCCGGGTTTCCATCGCCTGGATCTGGGCCGTTAAGTCGCCTGCATTGCCGCCGTAAATATTGTAGTTCGTGTCCCCGTATACCGTGCTTGTGTATGTTCCCCCGCCGCCTGGGTATGCAAATTGCGGCGTTAGGCTGGCGTTAAAGCTGTTTACCAACTCACGAACACTTTCCATGACCGCGTCCATTTCCGCCATAAACCCTTTGCCAAAGTTTTTCGCGGACAGCGTCCCGGAAGCAAAGAACCCGTCCGGGACTTCTACCCCAAGTTTTTCCAATTCTGTCCGCATGTAGGTTACGCTCTCATCTACTGCTTCCTCCATGTCTTCCTGATAGAACAGCGCCGCACTCTGATCCGCCAAAAAAGATATGTCTTTCCAGTCCTGCATATACTGCCGGAAAACATCATCGCTGGCCCCGGCAATTGCCCGGGCCGTTTTTATGGCTTCCCCTGTGGACAAATCCGCCATCTCTGCCATAAATCTGCTGATTACTTCTGAATCAAACCCAGCTGCCACAATCCGGTCTTTCACTTGCTGCATATCCTGGTTGTATTGGGATAATACCTTCTTGTATTCCCCTAAATCCGCCAGCCGCTCATAGGTCATACCGCTGCCCATATCTACCGTATAGGTCAGACTTCCAAAATCCTCCAGTTTATCCGAGAGCTGTTTTTGTGCGTCTGAAACCTGACCGATGTGTTCTGTGGCATAGTCTGCAATGTCAGAATACACAGCCCGGATGTCGTCTTTTAAGGCGTCCATGATCTTCTTTTCATTGTCCGCCGTTTCCTTTAGCTGGGCAAGGCGTGCGTCCTCCCCGGCCTTCTGGATCCTGGCCAGTTCCTCCTGCTGGATCTTCTCCCGCTCCTGGGCATCCTTGGCGTCTTTTAATTTCTGTTCGTATTCTGCTGCCTGTTTTGCTTCTTCCTCGGCGGCTCGGGCCTGGTCAATCCGGTCCTTTTCCCGGAGATATTCCCGCTCGCTTTCCAGCATTTCCTCCGATAGGCTGTCTAATGCTTTAGCGACTATTTTTTCATTTTTCATAATACCTGCCGCCAAGCCCTGGATCAATTCTTTCCCTAAACTTCCCAGCTTGCTTTCCAGCTGGCCGGAAATTGCAAACTTGGTAACTGACGGCATCGGATACCCCATTCGGAATCCATTGGCAAATCCCGGGATCCGTTTACTTGCCGCCGCCAGCATCATTCGGCTCCGGGCGGCTGTATACACTCTGTCGCCACGGTTTAATACGGTCAGCGCCGGGCCTTGGCTGTCCACATATCGAAATGCTCCGTCCCGGCCCTGAATCAGTTCCGTACCACGCTCATTGACCACCGACAGCCCTGGTTTTGCAAACCGCGTACCTTTGGCATATTGCGGGATCCCCGTGAGCTGCTCTTTTCCAAACACCTGTATGCGGATATTAACAGGAATATCCGTTGGGATCCCAAGCAAATCTGTCCCCAGGTCCTGGGCCTGCTTTCTGGCCGCGTCGATTTTTGTGCTCAGATTCTCCATTTCCTGCGCAATTGCTTCCGGTATATTTTCCTTTCCCTCCAGTTCCGGGAAAGTGTCGTTCAGCTTCTGCATGGTGTCTTTGGAAAGCTGGCCGCTGGTATTGAGTTCGTTTTGGGCTGCCTGTAACAGAGCCATTTTATTGGACGCTTCCTCGTATGTTCCGCCCAAGTCCAATTCGATTAACCGTCTCGCGCCATCCGCATACTGCTGTAAAGACTGTGTCCCATCTGCGATTTTTTGATTGTTTTCCTCTACTTTCTCCTTGTTTTTTTGAATTGCTTTCTCATTATCCGCCAATGCTTCCGTCACTTTTCGATAAGAATCATAATTTGTTCCAAGCGTACTGTTTATTTCCTCCAGCATTGCGTTGTATACATTCTGGTATTCACCCGACAGCCGCTGTTCTTCCGTCAATGAACGCCATGCCAATGAAGCCTTATGCATTACATTGTTGGATTCTAAGTATTTTATGTTTTGATTGTCGAGTTCTGTGTTCAAATCTTGCAGCTTTGCAATATCCTTTGATAATTCCGGCACTCTAGACCGTTCTTCTAACAGCTTGTTTGAAAGCTCGATCCTGGCAATCTCAGACAAATTCGCAGCCTGATCCTGCAAGAGACCAATTGTTTCTGCCCGGATCCCATTCTTCTGTTCTTCAGCACTGATATAGCTTTCGTAGTTATCAATAAACCATTTTTCAATATCCTGTACCCGCTGCTGGGCAGCAGCAAGTTCCTCAGATGGAAGTTTGTTCGACGCGATCGCATCTTTTAAATTCCGCCATTCTGCCGCATACTCGTCAGTCAGCTGTGACTTTGTTTTTGCTTCTTCAAATTTGGTTCCGGTGGATTCGATTTCATCCCCTAGATTCCAGTAGGCTTCCTCCGCTGACTTGCAGGCCTGCACAATGCCGTAAACCGCCACGCCTGCCGCAGCCATCGCAGCGATTACCAATCCTACTGGATTTGCAAGCATGGCTGCATTCCACGCTGTCTGCGCCGCTGTTGCTAGCCCTACTGTAATATTATACGCCGCAATACCGGCAACCACCATGCCGCCGACCGTAACAATCAGCCCAAGCGTATCCGCCACAAAGCTCAGGCCGCCCGCTAAAACAGGCAGGGCACCAGCGGCGAGCTCTATCGCCCCAGAAAATAGATCGCCCAGAAGATTCCCTGTTTTTTCTAAAGCAATCTGTAACCCGCCGCTTTCAAAGCTGTCTGTCAGTTCTTTTATATTTTCTGTCCCATCTGCTACAGCGTTTTTCAACGGTTCCTGGATCCCATCATATACAGCGATACCTAAATTGATCGCGCTGTTTTTCATAATCCCCAGCTGGCTTTCCATTGTTTCGTACCGCTGCTCAGCTTCCTTTGTCAACGCGGTATTTTCTTCCCAGGCCTTCGTCCCTGTCCTGATCGCATCTTCAAATACATCGCTTGCCCCGGCCGCCCTTAAAAGCGCGTCACGCATCCGGATTTCTGAAATCCCCATATCATTCAGTACCTTGATTGCCGATATCCCCTGCTCTTCGGATTTGCTCAGCCCCTTGATAAAGGACAAAATCGCGCTTGTGGCGTCCTTTTGGAACGCTGTCTTAAAATCTTTCGCGGTCATGCCGGAAACCTTTGCGAAGTTGTTTAGGCTTTCCCCGCCGGTTTCAGCTGCAAGCTGCATTTTGGACATAACTGTAGAAAAGGCCGTACCGCCGGCATCCGCCTCAATACCAACGCTTGACAATGCGCCGGCAAAGGATAAGATCTGCGCTTCCGTCATTCCGACCTGGCTGCCCGCTCCTGCTAACCGCAGCCCCATAGCGGCGATTTCAGATTCTGTTGTGGCAAGGTTATTCCCCAGGTCTACAATCGTTGCGCCCAGCCGGTCAAAATTATCCTGCGACATACCGGTGATATTGGCAAACCGGGCTAAGGTAGTCGCCGCTTCTTCACCGGCCAGGTTTGTCGCTACGCCTAAGTCTGCCATGACCTTTGTGAATCCTAAAATATTGTCTGTCTGGATACCCAGCTGTCCCGCACTTTCCGCTATCCCGGCAATGTCAGCGGCAGCCATTGGCATTTCCAGCGCCATGTCCTGGATCCCCTGCCGCATCTTGGCAAGCTGGTCTTCTGTTGCGTTCACTGTCTTTTTTACGCCCGCAAACGCGCTTTCAAAATCAATGCCGGCTTTGACTGCACCACCAAGTCCTGCGACTGCAGCAGCGCTTATAGCGGCAATTCCAGCTTTAAATTTTTTTGTATCTATGCTCGTATCAAATTTAATGGAACCATCATATGCCAATATCCATCACCTCTTTTTCTGCATACAAAAAGCACACGAATTTTCGTCGTGTGCTTAATGAAATTACTTTAAATGTAATTGTTCTTTCAAAGCATTTTGTAATGTCTGTGAAAAATTCACATTCTCACGAATCGCTGCATCATTTAACCATTGTGGGATTGTCAATGTCTTTTTTACAGATTTTCCATTATAAATCTTTCTGTACTCCGCTGTATCTGCACAAATCAGTGTAACGAAAGAATCATTGTCCACCTGAATAGCCATCGGCTCAGTTGGCTTCGGAATTTCTTTTTTATCATCTTCCATATCACACAAAACGATCGATAAAACATCCATAGCCATATACATTCCATCCTCTACGCTGCTTCCCTGAGTAAAACACCCATCTAAATCTGGAAACAAAATAGAATACAGCCCATTATCTTCTTTTGTAAAAATAGCTGGATAAATATACTTTGCCATACGTATCAACTCCTTGTTTACAGACCGGAATTATTCTATTCCGGCCTGCCTCAATATTGCCTTTAAAGTGCCTTTTGCGACATCTTCGCTTTTATGCCGACCGATCGGGAATGTTTTTCCCGTTTTTGAACTATACCAAATCTCATGATTGCTGCCATCGTGATCAAAATAACAACCATTTTGTTTGAGAATTTTCTTTAGTTCGCTGTACTTCATAGCATTCCCTCTCTTTTTAACAACATTATAGCACGTATTAACACGTATGTCAATAGTATTTGCAAATTTTAATCAATATATTTTTCAAGAAGAGAAAAGCACCTGGTAAGAGGTGCTTATGAATTTAGTAACTTTTTCTTTTCGATCAAGAATTCTTCCTCGGTTAATACACCGCTCTGCCTTAGTTCTCCCAGTTTTTTTAATTCATCCATTTTAGAGGATCCCGGTAAATGGCTACAATTATTCGTTCGTTTACTATTCTCAACTTTAGATTGAATAATGTTATAGAGCTCCTCTGATTTATCTGGTATATCTTTTCGAAACGCCCTAAATATAACCGTATTAGGATCCTGAAAAGTTTCTTTCGATGTTCCGAACAAAGTGGTTACAGCCTGTCTTTCATTGGTTCCCTTGGGTATGAACTTAATGTATCCATTTGCAACAAAACTGGCTTTTTTAAATTCTACATTCATTAAATCACTATAAAAATACGTTTTATCTCCTGTGTATCCACCTTGTGCCATAAAACCCGAAAAGGTATTCCTTGAAATAACTACTCTATCATCGTATACGGTTACTATACCATTTGTCCCTTTTAATTCATATAATATGCTGTCCATAAACATCCCTCCAAATAATATATTACAATCAATATACCATTTTTGGGATATTTTGTCAAATCATTTTATCGAATGCAGCCAGCATATCGGCTTCCTTTTGCGCCTGGCTTCTGGTATCCGGCAAAGCGTAGAGCCGTTTCATCTTCTGGTAAAAGCGTTTTTGCTCCTTATCCTTGATTTTCCCCAAATCCACCGCCCGGTACTCCATAATCTTTGACAGCTTGTGGCTTTCGTCCAGTCCCTGGAACAGGGCCTGAAATTCCCACCAATGCAGATATTTCACCCGGTTCAGCCGGATGTTATACTGGCTCATAAACGCGGAATAGATGTAATCCGCGTCCGCAGAAAAGCTGTAAATCCGGTTTTGTTTTTCGGCCCGGCTGCCGCCTTGCCCGCCGCTTATCTTTTCACCCGCATAGAATCCGGCCAGCGCATTTAATGCTTTTTCAGCCGTTTGCGGTATGGAATGGCTGCGGTCTAAAGCATAGCACAGCTTCAAAATTTCCAGCAAGGTTTCCGGGGTTAGTTCCCCTTGGGATATCAGTAAATCAAACCGGATCCATACCCGGAAATCCGTCCGTATTTTGTATTGCCGCCCGTCTGCTTCCACATAATCCGGCAACCTGTCCAGCAGGATGTTCATTACCGTTTAAACTGCTGGTTTCTCTTCTGCTGCCGGTTCTGCACCCGATACCCGTTATACTCGCTCTGTTTTTTGCTTTCAAATTCGGCCGTACAGGATAAAACATAGGTTACCACATCCCCGCAGTCATGCAGTGAAACGGTTTTCCGGCTGGCAAAGATCCTCTCGCTTGCGCCCGCACCCAGGCCCTCGTCAATCAAAATCAGGATCTCTCCAATAGTTTCCTCGATGGTATCCCGGTTTGCCTCGCCCTGGTTCAGCTTTTCGTTAAAGTTTAGGATCGTTTTCCGAGCCGCGGAAAAGGCCGCCTCCACCGCTGCGGGATCACAAGTAAACTCTGTATTGTCAATGTTCATTGTTAACATATTGTTTCCAAACCTAAATTCTTTCATATCGATTTTGTCCTTTCTCAAAATGATAACAGCAGCGGGGCACAAGGCCCCGCCGGTTATTCTGCTTCTTTTTCCGTAAATGTGCAGGTCAGCCATTCGTCCGTAGTCGCAGCTGTACCAATCACGCTGTCCCCGTTTGCTTTCAGAGTCCCGGAATATGTATATGCGTCTGTAGAATCCCCTTCGCTGTCTGGGATTACTGCGAAGTTCCGCATCCGCGCAGGATATGCGCCGGATGATTCTGTCCCGGACAAATCCACAATCAGAATAGATACAATGGCCGCTTCTCCAGTCAGTTCATGATCGGTAATCTCAACAATTTTTTCCTGGGCCGCGTCGTCCGTGTACTGGTCGAATGCGTAGGCAATGGAGGTGGCATATCCCGTCACATCTGTACGCTCCGTTGCCTCGTCCACATACCGGCGGCTGTATTCCACCGGGTTTTTGCTGGTGGACAGGTCAGTAAAATATTTCATCCGGTTATAGGTCTGGTCTGCGCCGCCTGCTTCACTGCTGATAAACATCAGCTTATCCTCTCTTTTTACAATTCCCATGATCTTGTCATCCTTTCCTTGTTATATACTAATTTTAACTGTATCTGGAACCGTGCCGTTCTGCCGTCGATGGAAAACAAATACCCGCTGGTTACAATCCCAATATGGGTCGGCGTGCAGCCGGCGCCGATCGCCGGATAATTCCGGTTTGCCTCCTGTTCCTCAATCCAGGCTGCAAAGTCCTCATAAAACCTGGCGATGTCCATATTGGCCAGGGTTTCCTGGTCATACTGCTCCCGGGAAGCCAGGGTGAATAAAAACTGCCGCTGGCTCCCGCCGTCCGGGTATTTTTTGATCACCGGGTCAACCGTCATGACATCTATGCTGTATTTCACCGCTTCCCCTTCCAGATAATTCACATTGATTTTTCCGCCCTTTAAAAGCGGACAGGTCTTTAAATATGACCGGACGCCGTCAATGATGGCCATACCATCCCTCCTTTACTTTACCGGCTTCCCGCCGGCAATTTTGGCCGCGCCATTTAAAATATCGTCCCTGTGGTCTGCCTTCATCCGTTCAAACCACAGCTTCCCGCGTTTCCCGCTTCCTTTGTTCTCATAGTACTGCCGCCTGGCATACGGCGTGTTGTATATAACTTCTCCGCTGCCGATGGTTGTACTCAATATACCGCTGTCCCTCAGCATACCAGTACGAAACGGGATGTAGGGATCACATAGCCTTAACACCTCGCTGTCTACGAATACCTGCACCGGCCCGCCGGATTCCAAGCCGCGCCTCTCAATGATCTTGCCATACTTTTCAATATTTACTTCTGCCCGCATAGTGAATTTTAAACTCATATCGCTTCAATCCTCCAATGGGGGTTCAGCCCCCGCCGGTCGTCGGAAAAGCCGGCTATTTTTACGCAGGAGGCTTTATCCGGCCTGGCGTCGTTAACGATACCAAACCGGATATAATCGCCGGTATTGATCAGGATTGGATCCGTGGTCGGGATCCGGATTTGATACACATCATCATATCGGAACCCGCTTTCATCCGGGACTGACCGGACCGTTTTATGCAGGCTGGCTTCATATTGGCTGACTGTATACGCTTCCGTATCCGGATCATAATGGTATAGCGTGATTTTGGCATTGGTTGTCATCGCTCATACCCCCGATACAAAAGCCCTGTGCCGGATAAATACCGGCGTACCGTGTTTTTAATTTTGGATTCCAAGGTATACCGTCCCGCGTAAGTAACCGAATACCCGTCATTGTTTTCCGCGGCTAGATCCCCGGTCTTCGCATCCTGATACATGGTTTCCGCCAGCTCGCATACGCACAGTTTTACGGCTTCCGCAGCCTCTGTTATATTCCCGCAGGTCTGCATGTCCAGCTCATATTCCGCTTTCCTGGCCCAAAACGGGAATTCCTCTTCGGGGATTGATCCCGCCCCCAAGCTGTGATATTCTTCCGCATAAAATGTATAATCAACGTATTTCATTGCCTTACGCCTTGAACTTGGCTAATACGACCTTGGTTTCGTTGGATAGCGCTACGGTGTAGTGCTTATCAACAGAGATCGCCGTAGTCCGTTTTAAGGTATTGCGTTCTGTTTCCACATTGGTATCCCGTTTCAAATAGATGGTCATGGCCGGCAGCTCGTCCTCAGTCTCCGGATCCTGCTCCAGCTTTACAATCGGGCAGGCATATGCGCCGCCTGCTTCTGTTTTGCTGTAATACTTATCCGCCTCCCAGGCTGGGGCCGACGCTCCGGATACTGCCGTATATGATTCACCGGATTTTGTATAGTATGTCTTGTAGCTGCTTGCCCAGTCCGCTGGTTCCTCCGTTGTCAGGGTATAGTATTCCGCATCGTTGGCTTCCACCTTTTTCGACGGTACGATCCGGCAGTTGGCAATCGTGCCAATCTCCCCGGTCATCACCACATTCCCCGGATATTTGTCCGCAGAAATAAAGTTTTCATCATGCCGCAGCTGGGTTACCTGCTTCGGATTGATAAACATTACCTTTTCCGTGTTTACCTCTTCATTCAAAAGATCGATCGCGTCCACAATGCCGTCATAGCTGATCTTTTCCGCGCCGTTGTAAATCAGCGGCGCCGACTGCAAGACTGCCATCGCGTCGCTGTCTACTTTAGAAGCAATGGACAACGCCAGCTGGTTATTGGTTTCCCCCACTGGATTCCCGTAGCCGGACAGCACCGCCTCATCGGTCAGCTCTACCGCCTTCATTGCTTTCTTGACGGTCGCCGTAGTTGTATCCGTAGACAGCTTTACTGTTCCGCATTCTACACCCTCGGCGATATCTTCCGCTTCCCCGATAAAGCCATACCGGGGTACGGTAATGGTATCGCCAGGCTGCCCAGATAATGTGGTATCCACCTTTGCAAAAGGCGCTACCACTAACTTCTTTTCTACCTTCGCGGAAATCATATCCGCCATGACCTCCGGATTGATCAGGTCTGCAATCATTGTTGTATTACTTGCCATTGTTTACCCTTCTCCTTTTCCTGTTAATTCTTTGTATGCCTCCGGGTCAGATTTTCGCAGCTGCAGCCGCTGGGCATATCCCATCTTTTCAAACTGCTCCTTTGTGATACCAGGCGTCCCGCCCGTTCCGGTTACACCGGCGGAAAAACCTGGTTTTGCAGGCTCGTCTGCAAATAGATAGGCGTTATCCTGTTTAATGGCTTCGATCTGCTCGGAAAGCCCGGCCAGCACACCGTCTTTCATTGTTACTTTTTCCATGTCCAAAAGCCCGGTCAGGGCTTTGATATTTTTCGCGCCGCATCCAGACAGCTCGGCGTTGACTGCCGTTTCAAACTTGATTTTCTCTACCTCTGCTAAACCGTCGGTCTTGCCGCGCTCGTATTCCTCTTTTTTTACTGCTTCCATGTCGATTTGCTCCAGATCCGCAATGCGTCCATCGCGTTTTTGGATGATCACGTCTTTTTGCGCAAGGTCGTCCTGCAGCTCCGTGATCTGGTTTTTCAAGACGGATATATCCTTCCCAATCTCCGCCTGGATCTTTTGGACGACGTCTTCCTCAAGACCCAGCGATTTTAAAAAATCCTTTTTCATATTCTTCCTCCTAAACTTTTTAGAGCGGTCGTTTCCGCTTGGATCGACTGTTTAGAGCCTGATCATCCGGCTAATAAAAAAGCACTCTGCGAAAAAAAACAGAATGCTAAGGGGGCAGGCCTCTGATATTCACTTGGTTTCCTCCTTATTATCACATCAAAAAAGGCACTATACAAGCTGTATAATGCCTTCGTTATTTTGTTGTACGAGAAAAGGGACTGCTAAAAGCAATCCCTATTTTACAATAAACAATTCATCGCCCTTTACAATATTTCCATTTGTAACCAACAGAGTTGTATTTTGAGATATATCATGCGGCGAATTATGTCTTGTCATTGCTACCGAAACAATTCTGTATTTATTTCCATTTTTGTCCTTTACTTCACTTCCATTTTTTATACCGGAACCATCACCTTCGATTGTAATTGATAATTTATTTCCGATCCGAAAAACATCCATCACTTTTAACATATTATTCGCCTCCTTTTCTATTATATTCCCGCAATTCCTTTTGATACTTGTCTAAAGCATTTTTTGTCTGCTGGATTTCCAGTTCAGTTAATTTATATGCCTTACTGTATCTTAACAATTTCTGTTGTGCAAAAATTTCACACTCTAAACGGCTTCTATAACTTCCATCATTGATCCCTTGTCTATATTGTGCTGTATGAATCAATTCCTCAAATACGCTTGCTCGCCCTGCATTCGTCTTCAACAATATCGTTTTTGCGTCATATGTAATTGCCTCTGCTTTTTTACCCTCTAAATACTTATCCGTTTCTGGATCATATTGAATTATACCGCCTTGACGTTTAAACGCTTTTTCTATTTTATGCAATTGCCTTTTAGGCATTGGCTCAACAGCATTTTCTTTTGATTTCCTATACATAGCATTACCTTTCGGTTTTATTATATCATCTGCTGTCTGCTTTGTCAACTTTTTATTCGCCCAAACCGCCTTTTGTGCCACACTTCTGTCAAACCCACGGATCCCGTTTTCTGTCTTTTGGGCAAACATCTGTTCCCTATACCGGTCTCTGGGAAGCCCGGTCTGCCTGCAGAAATCTTTAATCTGTTCTTCCTGCCGTTTCAGCTTGGCCGAAGCCTGGCCAAACGCACCCTGCATATCCCGTCCGCTTTTGATTGCCTCGTCATACATTACCAATTCCCGCTTGGTCGCCCGGACAGCCCGTTCATAGCCCCGCTGCTTCTGCACCGCTTCATACACCGGCATTTCCCGGCCGTTAAATGTTACCGCTGCATTCTGAAGCTGAGCCAGCTCCTCCGGCGTATATGCCGGTGTAGATATCCCGGGCCAAAACATATACCACTCATGCCGGCAGTTCGCACCCTTAAAGCCCCGTATGTCTCCATATCCAATATCCCGGGTAGACAAATATCCCGGCTTCCCGGAAAGGCTCACCAACCGGCCCTGCCAGACTGCATGCTCCGGCCTTGCACCCATGTGGGCCGTAATTTCCATGATATCATGCCCTATTTCTTCCGCCCGCATTTTCTGTAATTGCCCAGCCGTCTGGCTGACGCCGGTTAACGCCGACCGGCGGAGCGCAGCGTCTAACGCGCTCACCCAGCCGCTTTCATACACAACCGTGACCCCTTGCCTGGCCGCTGATTTTACAGCGTTCCGGACTGCATCCTGATAACTGAACGCGCCGCTGGCAATCTGCATATGGGCCAGGTCGCAGGCCTGGATGTACAGGTTCTGCGACGTGACCGCTGTTGTTTTGGTTAAGTTCTTGGCTTCTGTGCTTGTCTTTTTCAGCGCCGCGTCCCAGGTTTTTACCATTGCCGGCGAAAGCCTTTTCAGGTCTGCCGGCTTATAGCCAGCCTGTATAATCAATTCATCGTCATAATTGAATATTTCTGTTTCCGCATCCGCAAATATTTCCCGGATTTCCCGCTCCGTTGCATTGGCCGCTTTGGAAACCTCCAGGATCAGATCGTCATACAGCATGCCGGCGGCCTGCAGCTTTTCCGCCTGCCATGCGGCTGTGTCCGTCACTGTCAAATCCGCTTTGAGGATCCGCCTGACAATATCCCGCAGGATACTTTCCTGCAAATCCCGGTTTACCTGTAAGACGTCCAGCTCATAATCCCAAAATTCCGGCGTAATCATATTTCGGGTACTCCGTCAAACTCTGTGCTGACATTGCCTTTTGCCGTTTCCTCGTCCTCGCCGAAATACCACATCCGGAATTCCCAGTCCTGCATGATCCCGCTGGATACCAGCTGCAGCTTTTCCGCAAACTCCGCCTGCCGGTCGGATACAATGCTGTCATCAAACTCAAATGTCATATCATATTCCCCCGCCGGCGCCAGATCGTACAGATCCGCCAGGGTATCCATTGCCGCTGCCAGCTTGGTCAGCGCAGACTGCAAAGCCTTCTGGATGTCTGCTACATGGGCGTAGCTCCTCTGTTTAGAAGCCCGGATCTCCTCTGCCGTCTTATCTGTATTTTGCACGTCTGACAGTGTCCCATAAGCCAGCCCGCAGTTAAATTCTACCCGCCGCAGGATGGCGTCCAGCCCGGCCAGGATGTTCCCCTCCCGCAGGGTTGGCGTCCAGTCCTGAAACAGGGTATCGTCGCCGCTGTTCAGCAGCCGGTACAGGCGTTTGTCCGGCAAAATCATCCGTCCTTCCTCATCCCTGCGCATGGCCGCTTCATCTACATACAGCGCACGCTCCCCGCTCTCAAACTCCCACAAGAACCGGGAATACTGCCTGTCCGCTTCTTGGATCTGGGGAATTGCCCTGGCGTATACTGAAACGCCAAGCGGCGACGATGGATCTACCGTATTTGCCATTGGCATTTTAAAGTAGGCGAACAGCGGGGCTGCCACTCCGGTTAGATTGATTTCCGGCTGCAGTCCCGCCCATGCGTCTACGCTGTCCAGCGGTACAGGCTTCCCAACCTCTGTCTCTGTGCTGCTGACAAACGCATAGTTTTGGATAGAATAGTTTGTATTCTGTATACTGTGGTATTCCATCCTGGTATAGATTTTATCGCCCACATATCGTTTATCAAAAAATACCGCGCCGGTGATATTCCCGCTTGTATCAAACGCGGTGGGGATGAAGCTGTCTGCCTGGACATAGTCCACCCGGATATCATTCTCTGCTGCATAGGGTTTAAAAATCAGACCGCCCTTGGCGCAGGCATATTCCGTACAGTTTCTGACGTCCGCCAGCACCGTTTGATACGCCGCGTTTAGAAAATCTGCCCTTTGGCTTCCGCTGATATCGGAATGCATTTCTATTGTAACCAGCCTTGCCGTTTCGCTGGCGATGGCCCCAGCCAGGTTCAGGCTTTTGACCTCCTCAGACAGCCAGGGCGGCTTGTCCCGGTATAACAAGTCCCATAGGCGGATTGCCGCTGCCATCCGGTCTGATATCGCCGGTTCAATATGCAAGACCTGTTTGATTGTATTTTTGCTGAATATCCTAATCACCCTCTTTAAAAAGCTGATCAACCGCTCCATTCTACCACCTCAATTTCCGGAGCACCGTCATACAATAATAGCGGAAGCTGTCGCAGGCGTGGTCGTTGTCTTTAATCACCTTGTCTTCCGGCGCTTTATCGTCCCAACAGTATGTTTTTAACTCACGGGTAAAATTCTCGCAATCCCTTTGGATTTGAATATGGTTTCCATTGAGCAACGTCCCGCTGAGCCGGATCCCATCTAAAACAGCGTTGTCCGCTTTTTTCACCGCGAACCGCCCATGCTTACGGATGGCTGCGATAAAACTGGCCGCCGATGGATCCACCACAACAAACTGGATCGGAAAACCATCCGCTAAAACTTCCAGCGCTCCGTAATACTCCTCGTCGGTTAACTGCCTCTTTTGCTTTCTGCCGTCGTGATAATACTCCCGGATACATACCGCCTTTTTGTTTGCGTAATCCAGACCCCACAAGAGCATCGCACAGGGGTTTTGGGTTCCATAGTCAATAGATATGTGATACTCATCATAATGTTTTTCCGCATGGCTGATCACATGCCGCTCCGCCGAAAACATGGGGAATACAAGCCCCTCGGCTAATGCCCAGTTCCCCAGGATATACCGATCGTAGTACACTGTCCCGGCATATTCCCGTTTCAGATTTTCTACAAATTCCGGGCTGTTGAACGGATTGTCGTCAATGGTATAGTGCTGCTGGAAGATATCCGCGCCGCTGTCCAAAAACTGCTTTAGCCAATGATTGGGGCTGTCTGGGTTGCATGTCCCGTCAAATTTGGAATTTGGCTTGTCTAAACGGGATTTAAGCATAATGAATACCTCTTCATTCCAGGTGGTGATCTCGTCGCCGTAGCAGTACTCGATCCCGGCCCCCTGCAGCTTGGATACCTGAGATACTTTATCAGCCCCCAGCGCGTGGCAACGCCTTCCAAACAGGTTTACCGTGTTGTCGCTGCTGATCGGACCGACAAGCGTATCGCCCCAGATATTGCGCATGGGCTCTAAGATATTCCGGTTCAATGTCCCCCGGGTGTTGCCCAGCAGCACAATCAGCCCAGCACCTGTACAGGCCCGGATCCGTTTGGGGATCAGGAAATAGTCCAGATAGGTTTTCCCGCTTCTGGTGGCTCCCTGTTTAATGTTCCATCGGTGATTTGCCCCCCGCCAAAACGCTTTTTGTTTATCCGTCAGTTTCAGCATCGATCCCACCTATAATCTGATCCAGCTTTTTCATTACCTCGTCATTGTCTGCGCTTGGTTTATCCTGCCATGCACACCAATTCTTTAAGGCAAATATAGCCATTGTGTTTTGATATTTCCCGGTCATACCGCCTTGGGCAATCAGATCCCCTTGGAGCTGTTCAAACTCCTTTTTTATACTGGGAAAGTATTTATTTAAGCTGTTGTAGATTGTGCGCCGCGTCACGTCTTGGAAATTCTTTGCCAGCCACTTGCAAAATTCTGTCTGTGACGGTACGATTGCATAATCTTCATCGATTACGTGCTGGCAAAACTCCTCAAACAATGCTATTAGTGCGTTTCCGCTGTTAAATTTTCTGGGCTGTCCGCGCCCCATTATCCTCACCTCACAGATTCACCGCTTCATTCGTTCCGTATTCTGCCTAACAGCCATACACCCCTGCCAGTGCAGACTTATATGTCATGATTGTTTTCCTGTCCCTTCTAGTCTTTGTTATACATACAGATTGAAAACCCCTCCACATAAAAAGCACCCGCTTCAATGGGTGCCATTTAAGAAAGGAGTGTTTTATTGTGTGGTTTTCCACAGTTTATATTATATCACATACCTAACCGGAACTAACAGGAAGTACTTCAAACTTTTTTTAAAAAAATTAAAAATTTTGCAATAAATACTTGACATATTTGTACACATATGTTATACTATAATCAGAAAGGAGGTGAACCGTTGAAACGGCATAAAAAAAGTGACAAGGCTGCCATCATCAGCCTCATCACCGCAATCTTAAACTTAATAGCTTTAATTCTAAAGCTGTTAAGTGAGGGGAAATAACTTCCCCTCGCCCCTCTGGGGTAATTATATTATACCATAACCGTTTCAGTCTGTCAACATGAAAAAGACTACAAACATCATCGCTATTGCCGCACTGATTCTATCCATCATCAATTTAATTTTGACAATCTGGGAATTATAAGAGGTGAAAATATATGGCAGCAAACACATCATCAAAAGTAATCCAACGTTACAAAAATAAAGTCTATAAACGTGTTGTTGCAGATCTTCCAAAAGACCTGGTAGCACGTTGGGAGGAAAAGCTCCGATCTGATAACATTGGGAAATCTGAATTTATTCGCAGCGCGATCAAGGCATATCTGGGCGAGGGATGATCTCGCCCCTTTGCTTTACAATACATTTTTAATCATTTGCAGTGCCTTGCTGTGCAGCTTCGTACGTACCCATTTATCACTATAATCCAATTCCTCCGCAATCTGCTCCCATGTTTTCATGTTAACATACCTTGCAAGCAGCAAGGCCCGCAGTAACGGATCATCTACCCTGTTAATCGCCGCCTTGATCTCACATTTGACAGCATACAGCTCATCCACCCGTTTATCTATCTCAATGGAATAATCCGCATAAGCGATAAATTTTCGTTCTGCCGAATTTGTTTTGCTGGCCTGCACCTTGTCCCCGCCATAGCTGACAGCAGTCCCACAGGCTGAATTTAAAGCATTCTGCTGATCTTCTAAAAGCTGGTTGATTTCCTTGTCTAAATGTCTGCCTCTGTTTAACCATTCCTTTGCTGTCATCGCTTCCTCCTAACCGCTATTGCTTCATTTCCATTTGCCTGTAACCGCCATATACGTTTATGCCTCTGCCAGCTCCCCCCTCCACTTCTCGCAGGAAAGCTGCACCTGCAAACAAAACACACTGGTTACAACCCTTGCCAGGATCTCATTCTGGTTTTTCATGACCTCGTCCTTGTATTTGCATACGTCCGCTTTGATACAGGTATCACATAACCGCTCACTCATTCTTCTCACGCTCCTCCAATGCTCGTTCTGCTTCTTCTGTGTTATATTGTTTTGTTCCGCAAATATCAATTAACGGCGTCCCCCATCCAGCAAATCATCCATCGTAATCTGTCTCCAGTCTTCTTCCAGCCACCACCGGAACACATCTTCCCCGCTTTCCCAGCTGGTTTTATTTTCTAAGCCGGCCTCTTTTCTTGCGTCCAGCATCCGGGCAAAGGATTTTATGTAATTCGCTTTATACTGCGGGAAGTCCCTGAATTCCTGATACCGCATTTTCCCAGCCATCGGACATCCAACGCACCCAACCCTTTTGTATCCCATACAGTATAACGGGTTGACTTTTACTTTCTGGTCTTGCAGAAAATCCAACACATCAACATCAGTCCAGTCAATGATTGGATTGCAAACCGTTTTCGCCTGCAGCTCACATCGTTCAAACCACTTTCTTTTGTCGTCGTTATCGTTATTCAGGATAATTCTTTTATTCCGGTTCCTGTTGATATCTTCATAAATCCCACGGCCTTTTTTCCGGTTTGGGCTTTCCGCCCAACGCACCCCGGTCACAATATGACGGTTTTTTCCGCCGCCTTCTTTCAGCACGATGCAGCAGTACCGTATAAGCCTGGTGGGCGGCATCTTTTTTTGCGGGATCAAATCCCATATAGACGTTGGCTTACCCTTATACCGGGGCCTGTTAATCGTACATTTGATCCCATGCTGCTCTAAGCTGTTAAATTTATCCCGTATATGATATACCGTCTGCGGCGCGTCCGCTGTTGTGTGATTATGCTCTACCTCGTACTGTATACCGGCTATCTTTGCAAGCTCCAGGCAAACGTCGCTGTCTTTTCCGCCGGAATAGGTTATGACCAGCGGCTTTTCGTAATACCGCTCAGACGCTTCTGCGGCAAACTTTAACCTGTCTACCGCTTTCTTTATTTTTTCATCCATTCATATCTACCTGCCCATTCCATCTTTTTCACCTGCCGGCTTCACCAGCTCCTGCATTTCATTAAAACCGGATATATATCCCGGCCCGCTTCGGGATCAGCCGCTGTTCCTCCTGCCCATCCTGCCGGCTCATGATCCCGCTTTTGACATTGGTATATACCTGGGCAAGCTGTGTGATGATATACCATTCCTTGGCGGTATACTTTCTTTGCTCCGCGTCCATCAGCCGAAAAAACAGTGTTTCGTCCTGCATGTAGATGTCCGCGTATTGGTTTGCGATCCTCTGTAATTCTGATATTGCCTGCATTTATATCCCCGCTTTATTCCTTACGCGTTACCCGTGTTACCCACAGGTTACCCGGCATGGGTAACCGTCAAAACCCGCTCTATATCTATGTTTCCCGCATGTGGTTACCCAGTTACCCGGCTTTTGCATTCTTCTTATATGGCAATTTACATATCTTTTATATATATATGTTTCTATATAAAGGCTTTAAAAAAATTGGGTAACTTGGGTAACGGGTAACTTATTCGTCAAACGGCCATGGCCCCGCCCCCGCTGTCTGGAATTCCTCCAGCATACAATCGGCTTCCTGTCTTTTCAGCCAAATACACCGCCGGCCCAGCCCGCCGATTTTCTTGTTTTTGTCATTCCGAAACCGTCTTCCCCGCTCGTTTTGGCATTCAATCAAGCTATTTTTCCGCAGCCACGACAGCACAGATGTTGGGTTGTAGCCGCCGTTTTTCAGGATTTCATTAAATTTTGTGGTAATAAGGTAGATATATTGATTATCCATAACGCCCCACACCTCGGAAGCTTCCCGGGTTTCCGCTTTAAATTTGCTTTCATTGATCGCGAGTATGTCCATCAAATATTCATAAGCCCGCAGGCTCTGGGAAACGTCTGTTTTTGTGCTTAGAAACGGCGCTATGTCCTCTATAGTTAAAGATATACCATCCTGGAAAATCCACTTCTCCGCGAAGAAATCCGCTGTCAGGATCAGGCTTGCGGATATGGCCTGCTTGTCCGTACTCTCGGATTTCTGCAGCGCCTGTACATATTCTTTCTGCTTTTTCAGGATCTGGGCAAGGGCTTCCTCCGTGATATGCTCTACAAACTGTTTCCCGGCATGTCCATAGTGTTTCTTGATGGTTTCCGCCACACAGACCGGATCTGCAAACAGCGGCGCGTCATATTCCACATCTATAATCCGGTTCACAGTCCCGCCGCCGGAGCTGTAGGTGGATATCGGCATTTCGCCTGATGTCAAAATACAGTTATTCCATGTTGCTGTTTTCTGCAGCCCGCCTGTTTTGGCGCCCCTGGCCCGGCCCACGCCTTCGGTCAGCTGATAGATCGTAGTATCAAAATCCTTTTTATCCTTGACGATCTGCAGCTCGTCCAAAATCAGCGGCATAGAATTGACAAACCCGGCAGATAATTCCTGGGCTACTCCGGTACTGTTAAAGCTATGTACATATTCGCCCATCCGGGGGTTAGCCCATACACTGGCGGCAAGCATCAATGCCACGGTCTTCCCGCCCTCCGTATTTCCCCACAGGTGTACAAAAAACGGCAGCGCACCGCAGGGCTGGGCTAAGGCGCTGGCAAAGCTGGCCGCCAGCATGATCCGGGCCTGTACGCTTTGGCCGGCCCGTACCGCTTTCGCAGTCTCGAGCCATTTTTCATATTTCCCGTTTGGCTTTACACTTTCAAAAAAATGTTTAAACGTTAAATCTCCGTCAAACACCAGGTTCTCGACATACGGGCTGAATCCATACCCGGGGATCCAGCCTAGCCGGCCTACGCTGTTCAGTTCCGGGATCTTTTCATAGTTCATGCTTTCCACATCGGCCAGGAACCGGACTAAATACCGGCTGTTCTCGCTGTTTACTGCGATTCCGCAGTCTGCCAGGGACAGGATGGAATTGTTGCTGGCAAGCGTCCGCTTGTCCGCGATCACAGATCGCCATATCTGCCCCTTTTTATATGCAATTTTTAATTTTTCCGTCCCTGTATCAATGTTGATCAGCCGCTGCACCGGCATAATAGGGTGGCTGCATGCGATGATCTCCGCACCGCTCCGGTCTGTTGTCGTCACCCCGAATTCGTCACACAGCCATTGCCCGCTGTCCAGCTGCAACTCCTGCCCGTCAAAATTTGTCGCGTTGAGCATGATCGCGCTTCCGGGTGATTTCATGCTTTTCCGATAGGTTTTAAACATGCTTTTAAAATTCCTGACCCCAAGGCTCTGGGCCTGGGCGTTTACCCGCTCTGTCAGCTGCAGGAGCTGGAACTCGTTTTCTGCGAATGCTGCCAGCCATTCAAACGGGCCGGATGAGTACAGGTAATCATCCTTTGTAAATTGTGGTATGGTTATTTCCTCCAAGTTGTCACCCCCAGCTGTCCAGCAAATATTCGATCACTGGGATCCTATGCATCGCATATACATACGCATCACACAGTCCATCCGCCGGCGATTCCGGCTTCAGCCCCTGACGGATCATATCCAGACGGACATATTCGCTGATCAGTTTATCGTATTCTTCCTCTTTTGATCTTTGATCTTCTTCCTTCTGTTCCAGATCCTTGCGCAGCGCTTGTGTTTTCCGCCGCAGCTTTTCCCTGTCCCGGTAAGTATTCCCTGCAGGCAGGCAAAGGGAAAATTCCGTATTTAAAAGCCTTACCGCGCCTTTGAAATCTGTGCCATAGAGCCGTTCTACAAAATCAATCACACTTCCTCCGGCGCCGCACCCAAAGCAATGCCAGCCCCTGGTCCCTGGATATAGTTTGAGCGACGCGGTTTTCTCGTGATGGAACGGGCATTTTATATATCCCGCCCAGTTGGGACGGTATCCAAAATGGATTGCGGCGTCCCGCATGGGGATCGCTTTGATAATGATTTGGGCTGTATTCACCGCTTACACCTCAACCGTTTCCATCAGCTTGTTCCGGATATGATGATAAAATATTTTCCGGATCAGGGTTGGCGTTGTTTCCGGCTTGCAGAAATGGATTGTAATATTATACCGGTCGCAAAACGCAATCAGCGATGAATACAGGCTGTTATTGTTTAGCCTGCTTCTATACTCCCCGGCAATAATCTTCTCATAGTTCCCGTTTTCAATCACCAAATGCACCTTAGCCTTTTTCTGTACAGCCCGCTCAAATTCACGCCTGAACCTGTCCCGGCCTTTCGTGAAATTTTGGCATATTTCGTCCAGGCTCATTTTCCGTTCAATAACAATTTCATCCCGCAGGGAATAGATTTTCCCATCCACCGTATATTCCGCCGTGTAATCCCCAAATTTCAAACATTCGCGACGGCTCGGAAAGCCTGTTTGGGAAAGCCGTTTTTTCAACGCTTTTGTTTCGCGTTCCCGGCTGTCATAAATTAGTGTAATACTGTCTAATGCATATTCCATTTCTTTTGGCGTCACTGTGCATATCTCCCATCGTTAAAACGGCAGATCATCGTCTGCTTCATTTTCGGCAAGCCTGGCAAATCCTGTTGTATCTGATTCTTCTTTCAATTTTTTTAATTTAGGCAGTTTAAACTTCCCATCCCGTATTTTTTGTACACCCGTAAAATATCTTGGTTCTGTGATCACAATCACATCCTCCTTGCCATCCGGCCTGTATTCTTTTTCACCATAAACTACACCGATTATTTTCCCTTTTAACAGCGCTTCATTCCAATCCCAATGATATCCCGGGTTGCTTTCTTCAAAGTTAACCGTCATTGTTTTAAACCGCACAAGATTATCTTCATAATACGCCGTACCCTCCTGGGGGATAAACGCGTTGTAATTGCCCTTCCACTTTTTATTTTCATCCGTATTCGACCGGTAAAGGTTTGCAAAATGATCCTTGTATTCTCCCTCCGCAACGTCAAAGCTGAACGCAAGATAGCTATACCCATAGCCCTTCACTTCACGGCAATCCATAATTTTCACAATATACCCGCCGGGCGGCAGCTGTGTGCTTTCCCCGGTCAGTGTTTTTACCTTTTCAAATCCGTTTATTTTTTCCATTGTTTACTTCTCCTTTTCATTGAATTCCCAGTATTCCCGTATCCGTTGGTCTACTGCTTTCAGATCGTTATCAATCTCTGCCGGAAACATATCCATAGGCGACTTTGCCGTTGTATATCCATCTGACTGGGTTATGAACCTGTGGTTCTGCCCGTCTGTCTGGCACATTAAAACAATGCTGAAAAGCCCTTCTACTGTCAGCTGGTTATCCAGCATCTTTCCTACTGTCTTTGCCTTTACCCTGCCCGTATCGGTCGTTTCACTATGATGTAAAAAATATACGATGACGTCGTCAGGCTGGTTTTTGATAATGTAGTTAATCATATTCCGGAACCGCAGGGCAATATCTGTGAATTTCCCGTACCCTGTTTCTTTGGCCCGGTCGAACATTTCAAAAGCCAGCAGATATTGGCTGTCGTCAATGACATAGATTTTATGCAGCTTTTTCTCCAACTCTTTCCCAATCTCTTTATATGTCGCGTTTTTGATCACGTTTAGCTTCTTTCGAAATGGAAGCGGCTTTCCCGCCACATTAAAAACCGTCAGTTCGTCCGGCTCAAAATTCCGGAGGCTTGCGCTTTTCCCGCTTCCGCTTTCTCCTAATATCAAAACCGGAATTCCCATGTTGTTTACCCCTCTTTCTCAAATTGAATCGGACACCCCTGTGCCAGTCCGGAAAATGGGTTATATATCATGCTGTTTGTCAGGCGGCACCAGTACCGGCCCAGCTCAGATTCCGCCCGGCAAAACGGGCACCAGCAGCATGCAACGGCGTCTTCCGGGAAGTTGATTTGGATGATTGCTTTTCCGGATGTATAATAGCTTACGCCATTTTTAAACTCTTTCATAGCAGCCGCTCCTCATTCCAATTATCATACGCGTCGTCTATCTCGTCCCCGATGTCCCGGCCTGCGTTTTCCCAGCTTGGGTAGCCGCCCTCCGGATCATAATACCGGGAATTCCTCCGTTCTCCCAGACGCTGCCGCTCTAACTCCAATACAGCTGCAAAACTGTCGTTTGTGTATCCCATATTCACCCACTCCTTATTCCCAACAATCATCTTCCCGCATTTCTTTAATTTCTATCTTTCTATCGCGAATCTCCGCCCTTTCAAAGCAGAACTTAATCATTTCTGATACAATATACTTTTTATCAGCATAGGTTTTGCTTTGCAGCTCGCAGATCATCTGCGCCGCTTCACCGTCAATCTTGACTACAATTCCTCCGCCACTGGGAATTTGCTTGTTTAGTATAAATTTATCCATTTCATTTACTTCCTTTCTAATTTTTAAAAACTCCTTGACTCCCTTTTATTTCAATGGTATAATGTTAACATAATAGTGTTTCATATTTTCTTGAGATCCCGTCCCGGTTGCCGCCGGGGCGGTTCCTTTTTTTATTGATTCCATTTTATTCCTCCTTCGTGTTGTATTGATCATACAGTCCAGTATCCATACACTCCCGTAACACCTGTATCACCTGATCCACAGGCCTGTCCAGATCTTTAGCAATCCATTCGATCGGCTCTTGACGGAAATATGCGGTACATATGACCATCCCCTCGTGGTATCCGTAATCGGATTGGGGTTGTATTGTTTTTCCGGCTTTGGCGCGGACTTTTTCTTTGGCCTTTTGATCACCTTCCGCCGTCCATATTGCTCAAAAATCCCATGCCGTTTCAGCGCCGCTTTTACAGCATACTTCGTCACACCCATCCTTTGGCCGGTCTCGGCATATTCCAGCCCGGATTTATACAGCTTGCCCAGCCTTTCAATTTTCCCTTCTGTCCACCGCATCATCAACCCGCCTTTACCAGACTGTTGTTTTTGATCGTATAGTACGTATCCTCTTTGATTTTTTCTCCGTCTACAATCAACGTCCTTTCCGCAATGATGTTATTATTGCCGTCCGTGTCAATCAAGACCAGCACAGACCCTTTCTTCCCTTTTGCTTTTGCTCCATGTCCAAATGCAACCGCTATACCTTTTTTGTCAATACTTGCCGACCCATATGCCCGGGCCGTTGCCGCTCCATAGTCCCCGGCATTCGCCGCTCCATAGCGCCCGGCATTCGCCGCTCCATAGTCACCGGCTCTCGCCGCTCCATAGCGCCCGGCATTCGCCGCTCCATAGTCACCGGCTCTCGCTGCTCCATAGTTCCCGGCATTCGCCGCTCCACAGTGCCCGGCATTCGCCGCTCCACAGTCCCCGGCATTCGCCGCTCCACAGTCCCCGGCATTCGCCGCTCCATAGTCACCGGCATTCGCCGCTCCATAGTCACCGGCATTCGCCGCTCCACAGTCCCCGGCATTCGCCGCTCCACGGTCCCCGGCATTCGCCGCTCCATAGTCCCCGGCATTCGCCGCTCCATAGTCCCCGGCATTCGCAGCTCCACGGTCCCCGGCATTCGCCGCTCCACAGACCCCGGCTCTCGCTGCTCCATAGTGACCGGCATTCGAC
>CBCTZG010000038.1:0-27214 GCA_965151315.1 uncultured Clostridia bacterium | reverse complement strand
GGAATTCACCAAACACCTCTGCTGTGGAAAGCAGACTCCAACCATGTTTGAAAATACATAATCTTACAGCTGCAGCTTTAGGTAAAGCAGTAGGTGTAAGTTCTAATTTTATCCGTGAAATAGAATTGGGCAAAAAATATCCGTCTGTTCCAGTACTTTGTCGTATTGCTGATTTTCTAAACGTCAGTATTGACGAGCTATTAGCTAACAAAAACGTTAATGAACAAAGTATCAGTATAATCATGTATGAAATCGCTGAAAAAATGAGACATTTAAGTCCTGAAAACCTTTCTATTGTTACCGATGTTAAATTCGCTCATATTGATAGACTGCTTACGGATGACCAAGATACAATCCTCTTTCAAAAATTTTTCTGTCCAATCTAATCAGGTGTATCAATCTATTGTCCTGATTTATACAACTTCAGACGTGGAAGTCCATCCCTTACTACGCTAATAAAGTCTAACTTTTGGGGGCTACATCATTTTACGGCTCTTTTTTCTATTTCCTAGACGACAACTTTTATTCCAGCAAACAAAAAGCCCCCAGACCTATACGCGCTACACAAACCTGAAGACAATTTGAAATGGCAGGGGCGGCAATGCGCTGCCTGCGGCAGATTCAGTGCGCCAACAATGATCCGGTTTTCCTCATCATAGGCGTACAGACTGTAAACTCCTCTTTACTACTATACACGGCTGTCAATTCTATATACCACCACACCGCATCCGGCGGCAGATGATAATGCACGCAATCTTTTCGGACTGTACAAGGTACATTTTTCCAATCCCCTTTCATAAACCACCTGTCAGAAGCGGTGTATTTTGGAATTTGTGCATATGTATAGTCTGTAGTAATATACATCACCCGGGCGTTTTGAATTTTTACTGCATTTCCTAAATCTATAATTGCACTTTCCTGCGTAACTTCATCAAAGAAACGCGGTGTTTTTACGCTGCCGAAAACAATTTCATCCGCAAACAGAAACGCTTCTTTCCTCCGCCACGCATGGGTATGACTATGATACATTTGATCAATAATCGACAACGCCGACCGATTATTATTTTTTTTAGTGGCCTCATAAGATTTACAGTTTGCGTTCAACGAAAAATTACAGTCGTCATTCCAGCATTGCCATAAAACAGGAATCTGTACATCATGGAAATACTCCTCAGCCACCCAATATTTTTTCGCTGCTTCACTAGAAAACATTTCAGAAAACTCTGTCATCGTCTCCGATAAAAAGCCAGAACCGTAAACAGCCACAGCAAAGGCCAGCTCCGGATCATACCCTAAAGCCAGTGCCGTAATTACCCCGCCCCAGGAAATTCCCATAATCCCAATGTGCCTGAAATCAATCTCCATCATCTGTTTTAATACAGCATGTCCCTTCAGTACAGCGGCCAAGGCATATGCGATCCAATGATCCCGAGCTTCCCGTCCCGTTATATCCATTAAATCATTATCCGGGCCAGCACAATACCCCGATTCTTCAAACAGTCCATACGGCCCATGCCGCCAGTTTTGACTGTCGCCCTCAGTGCTGCCGCTATTAATCCGTCTTGGGAAATATCCGGTCACATCCATAGCAAGAGCGGCATATCCCCGCGCATTCCACATTTTTATCCATGGCAAAAACGGATGCCCTCCATAGCCGTGGACCAGGAGCACCGCAGGGACAAGCCCTTGCCGGGCCGCCGGCAGCCCCAGATATGCAAATACCTTAGTCTTTCCCCGGGACAGCTGCAGGCCATCATACACAAGCGCTTGTATGCCTGCAAATTCATCTTGCGCCGCAAATTGAGGAATCGTATCATATTTTATGCTTTCACTTACTAAGTTTTTCAAAAATTCTACTTTCATATTAAATCCCTGTCAAAACCGCGGTTTGCACCGAATCAAAAGCGCCGTTTTCACCGATATAAATATCTATAGTTACCGGACATCCTCTTTGATTGGCCGCCGTCACATAGTTTTTCATATACGTATGGTCATGCCTTGTCCCTTTTTGTCCCCAAGCACTGTATATTTCCCCTGTCCGCAGCTTCCCCAGCGGCGCAAGGATATGAGCTTGTGCGCCCTGTATAAAACGCTCTTTAGGCAAATAGACAAAATCATTAAATTCTCCGCAGACATATTCTTCTTGAACATACCACTTTTCTAAAGTATCCTTTACACCATTATTAAACGCTGCAATCGCATTTGGATTCCCATTTTTAATTGCCTTAGCATACAGCGCTAGCTTATCCTGGTCATAACCAAAGAAATCATAGCAACCGTCAATCCACCATCCTTTAACTTTATTACCATACCGAACACTGTATTCCTCTAAAACCGACGCCCACTTTTCTACAAATTCCACAGAAATATTTTGCCGCGGGTTAATAAATCCAAACCGGATTCCAATTTCTTCATCTTTGTACGGGCCGTCTCCCGTAAAATACAGATATAAATCAATATCATATTCTGAAAGTGCTGTATATAAGTCCGAGATCACATCCCGTTTTGCACAGGCCTCTCCAGGTCTTGTACCAGCAATCCGATCATACGTCGCATTCGGTGCCAACATATACTTGCGCCCCTGCATAACGGTAATAAAATAATAGCCTGCCCCCATTTCATGCAGTTGCCGGGCAATCAGCTCTACATCCAATTGATTCACTCGTTCGTTCCAGTCCACCGTATCCGGCCCAAAATCCATACTGCTCCCTGGCGGGTTATACAAAAAATGATTGAATACCCCCCAGCGTTTTTCCAACAGGCGATCTATGCCTTGCTGCATGTTAAAAACCTCCTTGAACAAAGATGCCAGGCGGGCAGCATACTGCCCGCCCTGATCCCAAACTGTTAATTTTGATATGGAGTTTCCATAATCGGTGCTGCGCTTTCCCAGTTCTCCCAAATATATGCCTTCAAATAACATCCGGAAACATCTTCTGGCAATGTCAGGCTGACATTAGCTGCCGTAAAGTCTGTTGCGATCTCAGATGTTGCTGTAGAAGCTATCTCCCGCAGGCTGTTGTCCGCATCATACAGTGCTAAAATCATCAGTGCCGACCCGCCTATAGATGACCGAATTTCTGCCTGGGCTGCTACGCTTTTTCCGCCGGTCAGTTCTAACCCCACAGCACTGCCATCCGTATATTGTACTGCAAAATTTTGATATTCGTATTTTGCTTCTGCCGGAATTACAAAATTTATACTACCATTTGCCTCCTGGCTGTTTCGCACCGCCTTTACCGCAAGCGTTGCTTCAACGTCCGGGCTGCCGTAGCTCGGACGAGTAACCGCTCCGCTGTCCGTCAAATTTTCTGGCTTGTCTGAACTATAAGTATAGGCGCTGCCGCTGATTCCAACTGTTGGAAGCGCTAGGTTTTCTGTCAGAACCGAGGTTTTCTTTAAAATATTCTCTATATTGCTCACATCAGCCCGGCAGGCCGTTAGATCCGGATGGGTCGCCGTTTCCGGTGCAGACCAGTTCCATGCAGCAGGCACAATGATTGCGGCGTCTGCTAAAATGTAATGTCTTGCCTGCCCACTCTGCGCATATTCTGTATAGAATGTATGCCGGCCTGCTGTCAGAGAAATATCCTCTGCCAGCTGAATCCAATTTAACCCCGCACCATAGTAAGAATACATTGGTGTCTCGATATACGTCTGTACATTGGTGTTCACTTTGTTTTCCGGTGTTTTTGTATCAATCCCCCAAGCCATTTGTGAAAAATGAACTGCTGTGGTATTTCCTAAATACCATATATCATATTGACCGTCAACGGCCAAATCAAAGCTATACCAAAGCTTTTCCGGATCTACAGGACTGCTTCCGTCTGTTTTTGCATACAAAAAAGCTTGATTCGCCGCATTTGCGCTATCCACTTTTTGCGTCCATTTAAATTCATTTTCCGGACTTTCCATTTCCAGCCAAGCGTAATAGTTTTCTTTCCGATCCATATCCGGATTGATCTCTGTGTCGACACCCCAGTTCCAATAAGTAGGTACAACCGCCGCACAATCAAACGCCAGCCGGGTAACCTTCGTGCCATCTCGGCGTGCACCGCCTATATAAGTTAAATTATTCTTCCCTGCCTGTAAAAACTCTGCCGACGCAACTTTTACCCAATACATGCCTACCTGACTGCCCATATACGTTGTGTATAGCTGTGTATTTTGCCTGACGCCATAATCTCCGTTATGGTAATATCCATCGGCATTAATCGAAAGCGCTTTTCCATTTAAATTAAAAGCAAAATTTCCAGTATATAAATTTGACGTATCTAAAACCACAGCCCAGATATCATAACGGCCTTCATCAGCCACCTCGAAATCCATGCTGATACACAAGTCCTTCTGTTCCGCCGGGTAATTATCTGTAGTTCCTACTGATGACAAATACTTCCCGCCGCTAGCCAAATCTTCTCTGTCTACCTGCTTTGTATATACTGCCTCGTTATATTCTCCGTTTTCCGCCTCCAGCCAATAATACCCCGTCATATCTGCTTCCGCTAAAGCTGCTGGAAAACTCAAAAGCGCCCCCAGCATAGACAAAGCCAAAATACCGCTTAACAACTTTTTCATCACCATTCTCCTCTCAAAATATAAATTATTGATAAATCGCAACCATCTGCAGCTGCGTATAGGTGGTATAAATTAAAACCCGGCATTCCTGGTTATTGGTATACAAATATTGCTGCAAATCATCGGGGCTAAGCATAGCTACCCGGTTCCCGTCAAACAGCAGTATGTCCGCACTGCCTGCATCGAAAATCTGCGTATCGTTCAGCGGTAGCTGCCGGTTAGCAGCTTCTGTCAGTGCAACGCCGGGTACCAGCGTTTTGATATAGCTTCCCTGTTTCCCGGCCAGGACGGTTTTTGCAAGATAATTTCGGGCGTTCACCGTAAAGGCACTGGAATAATCCAGGTTAGAATTATAAATTTTAGCGGCTACATCATATTCCAGCCCAGCGCTCCGATCGAACAGCACCTCACAATCCTCAATTTCATTATTCGGATCTAAACTATAACGAATGACATCCCCCTGCTCAATTTCCTGAATCAACGCCGCATCGTTTTCCTCTGAGAAAATATACTCTACCCTGTCGCCGGTATATTTATAGCCGGACATTTGAATACAAACTTCATCTTCTGCATTCAAAACCGTACTAATCTGCTCAACAAACGTGGTATTACCATCATTGGATGTTTCATTTAACCTATTAGCATAAACAACGACTGCGCCCGGCGTACCGTCATATTCCACATCATAGGCGTCAATAAAAAATTTATTGTTGTTGTTAAAAGGAGTACTGATAATCCGATAATAATCCTCGTTATATTTATTCTGCTCGTAAGTACTGTCCTTGGCTGGCGCTAAAAATATATTGTTTTTAGCCAAATCAATTTTTATCCCCAGACTTTCCCCGATTCCCATCCGACCAGAGGTAATGCTGTAATACTGTTCCGTATAGTCAATGTCTTTTTCCAGGGTGTCATTAAACCCATCATCTTGCTCTACAGCGGCGGTATCAATTCCAATCACTTGATTTTGGGGATTCAATTTCACCCGTACAAGCTGCGGCTCCACCGCATTGGTTCCGCCTGTCAGCGCAGAATATAACTTAGCCGGATCCAGTCTGACCCCATCTAAAATCACCTTATCTGCCGAAAAATACCGCTTTGCGCCTTTATTATCAAAAAGCAGCTTAAAAATGACTGATTCTGTATCTTCTACAGAAAATACTGCGTTAATCATATAGCCGTATCGCCATATTCCTGTAATGTCCAGCCGAACACTCGCCACCTTTTCATCTGCATCCAAATAAAAGCTGCCTTCCTGTCCAATCTGTAGCATCGGTGCATAAATGTGTCCATCCGCCTCGGCTTGGAAATAACTATCGGCGACGACAAATGTCTCTCCGTCAATAACTAATACTGTCTTTCCATCTACATTTGTGGAAATCCCCTCAATCGGTCCAGTTACCAAATCATAAATTAAAACAATTTCGCAGCAGCTGCCAGATTTACTCATGTAAACATTTAATAAATCCCATTCCTTTATTTCAGACAGTTCGATTGCCAGGCCGAAATTATCCCGAATATCTATATATTCTACTGCATCCAGCTCTAATTTTTGTCCGTTTTTTCCGTAAATCGTCTGATTCTCCTGATCTACGCTTTCTACTACCCAATTTGCAAAGGTATGTATTGAAACGACTTCAATCACATGGTCACCATCATTATCCAGCAATATGAGACTTCCAGTATCAATTTTGAACGCTTCGCTGCTAAAACTGGGGAACGCTGCGCCATTGTATAACACATCCGCTTCCATATCAATCTTGACACTCGCCGTCCGCCCATTTTCCTGAAAATAGATGATCCGGCTTTCCGAAAAATCCGGATTATCTTTATCTAAAACATCTGCTTTGATTTCCGTCTGCTGATTCTTGCTGTTGGCATAAACAACTTGCAATTCCATGGTTTCCGGTTCATAATACGCGGTTACGTTTTGTCCAATTAGCCTTGCAGTATCTTCATCAGCCCCGACAAATATCAAATTGCCAATCTGAACCATACCTGCGCCAACTCCTGTATTTTCTGTCAACGTAGTATATGCATTCGCCGTCATAACTCCGCTGGTCTTTTCTAAATGCAGCCTTTCTGCCAAAAGCGTATTGGTTTCACTGACTTCATATCCGCCTATGCCATTGGGCTGCAGCTCAGCAACATTAGCGTCTAAGGCATTATACATAACTGCCTTGAGCAAGCCAAAAGTTACCGGCGATTCCATCCCTGCAGAAATCCCCTTCGTAATCCCGGCCGTATCGGCTACTGCAAAATATCCATTCGGATACCCACCCCGGATTTCTGCCTCAGGCTCTCGTCCCAACAGTGCTACAATCATTTTTATTAACTGTACATATTGTGCCTTTTCCGCAGGATAAAACAAATCCGCCGCATAACCGCTGACAATCCCAGCAGCCTCTAAAGTAGCAATACTGCTGTAGTCCGGATGCTCTTCTATATCTGCAAATGCAGAACCAGTGCTGATTTTGATATCAATACCTGCCAGCTTACAGATATAACGTGCCAGTTTTCCCCGGGTGATCGTCTGCTCTTCCGGATATGTATTCAAATCCATTTCATCCAGCACACCGATCCCAGTTAAAACCAAATCAACCTGGGCAGTTGTTTCCGCTGCAGTGCAGGAGCATGTCAGCAAGTTAAATAGCAGGCAAATCAGCAATCCTATTGTAATTCCTTTATTCATTTTTCATACTCCTCAACGATTCATAAATAATTCTAGATGCCTCTGCACGGGTAATCGGCGACCGGGGCTGAAACAAATTGTCTCCCACGCCGTTAATAATATTTGCCTCCCGCATAGCATAGACCGCCTCCTGGGCATAACCCGCAATTTCCCTATCGTCCGCAAACTTTTCCGCCTCGGCCGCTGCAGGCCGCTGCAGAATCCGGTACAGCATCACGGCAGCGTCCTGCCTAGATATTTCCAGTCCTATACCAAACACATCGTCTTCTATCCCGCTGACAATCCCAGCCTGTACGGCCGCCGCGATATATGGATAGTACCATGCGTCTTGGTCTACATCCTGAAATTCTAAAACCGCATTCTCCGCTTGACCGACAAACGCCGTTACAAGCATCTTTACAAATTCTTCACGCCGAATTGCTGCACTCGGACGAAATGTTCCGTCCGCATAGCCGGCAATTATCCCCTGCTCATGTAAAGCCAGCACACTTTCTTTTGCCCACTGGACGTTATCCAAATCAGAAAACACCGATACGGATTCCGGCTTGCTTGTTGGCGTCGGCTCTGGTTGATTCAACGCCGGCACTGTATAAATGGTGTTTGATTTTGACGGCGTGTAACTCCCATTTCCGTTTTCCGGCGGATTTTTCTTCCCAATCTCATCCAGGCGTTTTGCAAATGTTTCCCGCAGCTGCACTACTGTCAAAAAGTTTTTCCCTACGATCCCTTTATTCACATCTACCTTGTTGCTTGCATATTTTCCGCTTAAATCTAGCTTAAATACATCATTATATTGTTCTAGAACAGCAGAAGCACTTTCCCGGTTTGCATGATTCAAAGCTGTCAGACCTGCTGCAATCCGCAGATTTTCCCTTAGCGCCTGTACCACATCCACACTTGTTAAGATTTCTTCCTTCATTCCAGAAAATATTTGCGCAACATCAGCAAAATCTAAATCGCTGTCAAGTTCTATGCCTAAAGTTGCTCCATACTGTAACACTGCCTGCTTTAGATCGTTTTCCGTCAGTATGCCTTCTACTGCCGCTGTTTTTTCCAATGCAGCTACAATATCGGCAAAAGCATTCTGACTATCGCTGAATTGATTATATTGGGTATTTTTGATCGATATAAATGCTTTGGCCATGCTTGCAGTATATTGCGGCGCATCTGGAATTCCCATGACAACCGCATAGGTTTGGATCACCTGCGCAATTGTATCCACTGTTGAATCCTGGAACGCCTGGATCGCCTGCTCTACTGTATCCTGATCCGCATAATAGAACTGTTTTCTGCGTTCCTGAAGCGGTACGGTTTCCTCGCCATTTACAGCCTTTATATCACTTACCGTAAAATCATACCAGCCGCTTTTTACATAACCGAACTTTAATGTCCCGGAGAAAATACCGTTCTCCCCCTGTATCTCGGCAAATGCCGCGACATTTTGTGCCGCCGTATCATCCGCCTGATCCCAGTCTATTTGGGTAATAGATACTAAAATACTCTCCACCGCGGTGTTGTCACCAAAATCAACAGTGAACGATACAGTTCGACTTTGGCTATTGCACGTCAGTGCTTTAATCACGCCCGTATCTTCTGCATAACCGGGTAAACCGGCAAAAAGCAGACATATCACCATTATCAGCATCCATAATCTTTGTTTGTTTTTCATATAGATCCCTTCTATCCCTTTCGCTTAATCTGTATCTTCTTTGCCAACGGTGTCAATTTTTGAAAATCCTCCCAAACCAAGCCCCGCAACTGATATACATTTTCATCTGCCAAAATCGGTATCTCAATTTTGTGTTCTCCCGGCGAAACAATTGCCGTTCGACTTTGCAGACTGGCTAACCGGCCATTTTTATCATATGCCGCCGCCATTACCCAAACATTTCGTTCTGTTGTCCCACAATTGAGAATATGGGAATAAAATTGGTATTCTCCCATTTCTAAATCCACGGCCTGTACATTCCCTTCATTTTTCTTTTGCAAAAAGGCCTGCTCCAAAACGTACAGATCTGCATCTGCCATTAAAACCGGCATCTCCTCCAAGGCCTTAATCTGTAGTTCATCTCGCATGAATCCCCGTTGGGCAAAAATCCATAAATTTCCATCCCGCAAAGCCCATACCTTGCCATCGGTTTCCCCTAAAATCTGGGATGTGGGTGTTGGTCTCAAAATCTGTACATATTTCCAGTCTGTAGTAATTATCCGTTCCTCAGTAAAATACCGGTCAATTTCCGGAACAGCCCCTAAGTCACTTCGGAACCCCATATAGACAAATTTTTTCCCTGCAGATTCCGCCTTTTCCATCTCCGCTGCAAAATCTCGGCCATAGTTAACAGAAGCCGGTGCATTTTCGAAATTCGCCAGCAACACATCGGCGTCTTCCGGTGGTTTGGAAGCTTGAAATACCCAGTTTTCTCCGGTTTTCCAAACCATTTTGGTAGATTGGAAGCTATCGTCATACAGCACTGCTGTCAAGGCATTTGGTTTTGTGTAATAATTATATTGATAGGGCATCATGTAAATTTTTGTCGGGAAGCAATCTGTCTTTGCAATTTTCTCTTTGTTCAGGCCCGCAGCATAATCCCGAAGCCAGGAGAACTGCCGGCTGTTCTCTACATAGGAATATGCTGTTTGTATATTCCTATCATGCGGGGCAGTCAATACAAAGTCGTAAAACCCCTTAGAACCACTGGAAAATAGCGCATCAAAATGCTTTTGCATATAGTCCGCGCTGCTGTATCCCCGTTCGCCCGAAGCCAGTTTTTGTTCAATATTTTCTTCTGTTTGGGTTTCCGTAGTGATAATCCAGGCAGTCTTTCCAAACTGCTGTCCCATTCCGGCTGTATTGGCCACTTTTTGCTGTAAACTGTCATCGCTGTACCGTCCGTAGGCTTCTGCACCCAAGCCGTCAATCCCGCCAGCTTGGTTTCTATTGATAAAATACTCCTTATATCCCCATACATTTTTCACAATTACAGGTATATCCTGATACTTTTTAATTACATCTGCCGCCAGGCAATTAAATTCTGCATAAGATTGGTCCCGAAATTCCAAGCAGTCCTGCCACATGCTGCCATGTCGGGAATCAACCATATATAGCTTATGTTCCTGTCGATCCACACAATATGTAATATAATTCTGCTCGCTGTCTTTCTGAGTAGAATATAGAGGCAAAACCCGGGCCGCCTGTGTAAAACTGGTAAAATCCTGGTCTGGAAGCCATGCTGCATTCAAGCCCTGAATATTGGCATATTTTTCTTGGAGCCATGCGCCAAATATCTTCTGATAGCTTTCCGCATCTGGCCACATGCTTTCCAGTCCATTTAGCCAGCCTGATTCATTGTCCAGCGGATCAATGACAAGCCTGAATTGATCACCGAATTTGATCTTTCCAAAAAAGCTTTGCAGGGAATCCAAAATTTTTTCCCGATTCTCCCAATAATTTGTCAAGCGCTCACAGGTTTTTTCAAACTGCGGTGTAAAATAAACTGTATAGGGCCCATTTTCTCCCACAGAAACTTCAGCAGAAAAATATAATTTCCCGTCAGCTTCTTTCAGCGTCCCTTCTCCAAATCCAGCGGCCTGATCATTCTTGTCAATTAAAATATACTGTGATTTCACCGGCGTCACCGTGCCATACTGGGTATACGATGACAAATCTACCTGGGCTTGTACGATTCCGCTTTCTGTAATCCCCCGGACTTTTATTGCGCCATCGTTGGCCCGAATATAACTGACCTCCATCTGGTTATAGCCCGCCAAATTGTACTGCAGGCCATAGGTCATGTCCAGTTCTTCCAAATAGTCAAAAACAAACTGCAGTTTCCAGGCTGGAATCTCCTGCGTTTTCCCCACTAAGTTAATGTAAATATCCGTTATGCCATGATCCGCAAACTGCTGCAATTCTGCTTGGTCCAAAGCCCAATTTTGCTTTTGAACAGCTTCCGAATCGTCATTGTAGCTAAGCGTCCGCAGACAAACCATTCCGCCGACTGGAATAAACGGCTCTCCATCCCAAATCATAGCACCCTGCTGATTCACGTACCATAAATGCGGGGTATTAGTTTTCCCGGCTATGAATGTACCGGAAGAAAGAGGCTTATATGTGCCTGCGGGGATCCCTCGGTCAACACAGATTTCTCTCACCGTCCCAGTACCGTGTACGCCATAAAATCCGATCTGCCCTTGATATACCCCATCCGGTAGTCCATCTGGAAGAATAAAATACATAGAAAGTATATTGCTTCCATTTTGCAGCCTTACTGTCTGACTGCTTTCACAAACACCCCACAGGATATCCCCTAAGAACAGCTTTACATACGGCCGTACCTCACTTTTGCCGCTGTCAATTACGTCCGCGGATGCCTCCACATATAGCTGGTCTCCAGAAACCGTTCCGCTGCCATGAGCAGCCTGCAGCATTGGACTAATTCCCGGCGTAATATCCCCGATAGTCATACTTCCATAGGTAGCTGATCCGCCGTTTTTATTTGCAAAACCCGCCTGCCCATTAATCCCGGCACCGCATAAGATTTTATATTGGCCGTCAGGAGCGTTAAACGGGATTTTCATTTCGATATGATCTGTATATTCTGTATTGACATCCCGCTTATGCATTGCCGGTGTAAAAGAACTCACCGTAACAATTTCATCCTGATATGTCAGCCAGACGTAAATTGGGAAATCTCCGTGAATTGGTTGATTCAGTCTGGTTTTTACCGGAATACGAATTGTTTCATCCCGCATTCCCTGCAGTGCCGCATTTTCAGTGCCGATATAATCAATAGAAATCATTGCATTATCAACAGGCCGGGATAGCCCATCCGGCGCCCACTGCCATGCAGCTGGCACGACTGCAATGCAGTCCAGGGCATGATAATAAAAGTCATTTCGAATTTCCCGCTTTTGATCAACGAGAAATTCCAACACATGCGCCCCTTCTGTCAAAAAACAACTGCCCAGTTTGCTCCATCCCATTCCCGCCTGCCGGATATCCGCTGTTAGAGCATATTGGGTAAAGCTGCCTGTATTTTCCGAAAATTCTTGATTATCATACCGCCACTGATACTTTGATACATAATCCGTATTCCCTGGTGTACCCAAAACCCATATATCATAGTCGCCTACAACGGGAACCTGTAGATCGTACAGCAAGCTAGCGCTTAGCATATCCGCAGTTGAATCCAGATAGATATACTGTGCATCCGAAAAAACAGCTGTATTGCTTTTTATCTGATACTCCGGACTATAATACATCGGTGCTTCTCCCTCAATCCAAAGATAACCGTCCTGTCTGCTGCCATAGAAAAAAGATTTTGTTTCCGAATTTGTACAATTCGCACCTACAACTACCAAATATTCACCAGCCGGTGCCGCCGGCGGCATAATCAGCTCTGCTGAAAATACACCGCCAGCACCGCTTGTCTGAGTCAGCGCTACAATGTCTTCTCGCCCGGAAGCCGGCTTGATATAGATTGAAACCTGCTCTGCCAGATTTTCTCCTTGTATCCGTCCGGATACTTGTACAGTTCTGCCATCTGTTTTCACTTGGTATATCAGCGTATTCCGGGCATGCACAATCGGAAACAAATTACAGAAAACTGCCAGCAAGAGAACAATCATACCTATTTTTTTCATATTATGCTTTCCCTTCATCCCGCATTCTTTATAAAATTCCTAAATCCTCTACATACTGCATAATATATTTTTCTCCGTCCTGCACAAACATTGCAGAACTGGAAATCATGTATATATTCCCTTCTCGCATAGCCCATACCTGGCCATCTTCCGTTTGTCTGTAAACCTCCGTATTGGGCGTAGGCTTTAAGACCTGAACTGTTCCCCCATCTGGCAAGTCTGCATATTGGTCCGTGTAAAACTGATCAAGTTCCGGAATCGCACCTAGGTTATTCCGATGCCCAATCACCACGATCTTTTTGTTCTGTACATTGTTCTGCAAAAGCTGCGATAAAGCCCGCCCATACAGAGTTGTATACGGAGCGTCAGCCAGGTTTACAAAAATAATATCGCTATCTACATTTAAGCTGTTGGTAGGCAGAATTGTGCTTCCGCCGGGAGTTTCTACATAAGCTGTCGGGATTATATCATCATTCAGTTGTACACAGTTCCGCTCATTGGGTGTCCACCACCAATTCAGGCAGGTTGCCGGATACATGTAATATGTAGGATTTTGGAATCTATAGTTTGCAATCTCCTGTTCTGTATTTTTAATCTTTTCAATATATTCTGCCATCCAGGGAATCACTTTAGGATTTTGAATATGGGAGTATGCCTCGCCAATAAGCCCCCCGGAGTCCGGCCTGTCAATCAATAGAAAATCAAATACGCCCTTTGCACCAGCTCGGAAAAAACCATCAAACTGCGCATACATTTCTTCCTGACTGGCATAGCTTCCAATACCACTCTCCTGCTTTTGATAAATATTTTCATTGGTATTTGTCTCGGTTACAATAGACCACATCGTTCTGGCTGACTGCATTGTATGGGAAGCGGTTAATCCCATCTGCCGCTCCACCTTTTCCGCCGGCCCGTAGGCCTCAGATCCAACGCCGTCAAAACCATAAACAGTTTCATCGTTCATAAAATACGCACGGGGCACGGAACAATGTTTATATACTACCGGCACATCCACATATTTTTTCACTGCCTCAGCGGCCTGATTGTTAAAATCCATATACATTTCATCCCTGGCGTCTAGGTAATCCTGCCACGAAACACCGTTATGCGTATCCAGTCGATATATATCGTTATTTTCCGGGTTAATATAAAATGTATACGAATTATTGGCGCTATCCTTTTCACTGGTGAAAATAGGCACTAGCCGCGATGCTGTTTCAAAATCAGGAATGCGGCGGTCGCTGATCCAAGCCTTCTCCAGCGCGTCAATTGAAGTGTACTTCTGGGCCAGCCAATTTTCATAATTCAGATTAAATACTTCGTCATAATACCGCGTACTCTCTGTCCTGTTATAATATCCCATCTCATTTACAGTCAGATCCACCCAAAGGCGGAATCCGTCACCAAATTCAAACCGCTGGGCAAAGCTTTCCAGCCGCTGGAGCATCTGCTGGCCACCGCCCCAATAGTTTAGCGCCAACTGTGCCCGGCCAAGAATTTTCGGCACAAAATAAGCTGTGTAAACGGTTCCTTCCTCCACTTTAATATCAGCTTCAAAAATAATATTTTTTAATTCATCATCAACAGATAATGTTCCTTCTCCGCTGTACTTTGCCTCGCCGGTAGCATTATCCACCAAAATATAGTGGCATGTCGTACAGGAAATAAAATTGTTGACAAAATTTTTGTCTACAGTCAAGCTGATATGTCCGCTTTTTGTAATATCCCGAACAGCAAACAGGCCTGCACTTTCCGTGGCATGCGGATAAAATGCCTCCACGTCTGGGTTGTTATTCACATTGGCTTGTAAGCCATACCGCCATCCGTTTTCATCTAAATAATCAAATAAATATTCCCAAGCCCATACCGGTCTAGCGTCACCGCCGCCCACCGCATTGATATACAGATCTCTGTATCCTGCCTCCCGCAGAGTAGATAAATCTGCTGCATCCTGTTCAAAATTGATTTTATTCTGCGCAGGATTGTTTACATCAAATCCGCTGATATACCGACTGACAAACATGCCGCCCATAGGAACATACGGTTCACCATTCCAGATATACGCACTGTTTTGGTTAATATACCAAAAATGGGTCTTGCCGGTCTTGGAGGCAAAATAGCCATAAGACATAGGTCGGTAATAACTGGTTTTTTCTGTATCGCTTCCGGCAATATTGACAGCCAGCCGCTTCCCGGTAGTTTCCTGATAGGTATAAATCCCCACTGTGGCTTCATATTCCCCGCTGGGCAATACAGGGTCAATCGTATATTCCAGTACAGCTGTTCCCTGGTGGGCCGAAGGCAAAAATTCCTTTGCGCCATCGGCTACATACCACAATGCATCCCCCTTCCAGAGGCATAAATATGTACCCACTGCGGTTTGCGGCAATTCAGATAGGCTATATTCCAAGGTTGCCGTAATTGTCCCGCCCTTTTTGATTTCGGGCTCCATGGTCAATTTTGTATTTTCCCAAGTCTGTTTTGGAGGTGCTGCCACAGTCAAATCGCCAACTGTAATTTCTCCGATCTTCTTTACGCTCTCACCGTCTTCAAAAGTGGCTCCAACTATCCCAGTCTGAATATCATATGTACCGTTTTTCAAATTAAACGGTATCTGCAGCGTAAATTCTTCTGTATAATCATAGCCCGCCAGCCAGTTCTTCATTGATACAGCAGGCTGTTTTTTGCAAGAATATACTGTTTGCCCTTTTGAGACGATTTCAACATACAACTGCGGTGATGTCGGTGCCCGCCGGCTTAACCGATACGTCGCCTGCACCGCGAATGTATCGTTTTGCCGGAATTTTTGATCTGGTACCTGGGCAGAAATAAAATTAAGCTTCATCCGCTCCGCGTCAATAGGCTGGGTTACAACATCCACAGGGCTCCATTGCCAGGATTTCGGTACGATCACAATCGTATCCAATACCTGGTAGAAAAAATCATCCCGGACGGTTCTCTTTTGATCACATAAATAGGAAATACTATGCCGCCCCTTTTCAAACGCCATAGTTCCCAGCTTCCGCCAGGATACACCCGCATTTCGGCCATCACTTGTGTTATAGCCTTTCGCAGTAATCAACGCCGGAATATTATCTTTTTGATACACATTTTTATTGATCTTATACTGCGGGTTACTGGCCCAGGTTTGATCACCGGGAGTCCCCAATACAAAAACATCGTATGTATCCGCATAATCAATGGTAAAGAAAAAGGAAACTTCATGATTTTTGTCAGCATTCGTAGAATCTAGCTTGACATAAGCACCGCCAGAGGCGTTTTTGTCGGCAGCCTGCCGGTAATCTCCGGAGAACACAGCACTCGATTCGCATTCCAACCATAAAAACTTATTTCCCCGCTGGGCATATACTGTTGTCAAAGATGCTAATATGGCTAACACAATTGAAAAAATCAATATTTTTTTCATTCTATAGCTCCTCCTGCCTGTAAGCTGATTCTGCAACTTTTTGCAGTGTACCCCAGTCGCTGATGATATACGCCTTCACTTCCACCACTTGATCTGCTTGTATCTGCAATTCTGTGCAAATTGATTCTAATCTGCCGGTCACGGTTTGAGTTTTTGCGCCAATGCCAACCAACGCTCCATCTGGATCATACGCTGCAAGCACGAATACACACGCGCCAGTCAGGTCAGATGCAGCATCTGCATTTAAGGCTATATCTGCCGTGGCCCTATATGTGCTGTCATCTGCTTTTGTGATCTGGACATCTGTACAGTGGTATTTCGGAAGCTTCAACACCGTGATCGGTAAATCCTTTGATACAGTTCCATTTCCCCGATTGGCTGTAATACTGAATATTACATCTGCGTCATTTTCATTATAATAGGGACGGGTAACACGGCCATCTGCAGATATAATCTCCGGCCGATTCGAAGCAAAGGCAAATACTGTGCCTGCCGATCCTACGACTCCCGGTCCCGGCAGTGGGATATTCTGGCTGACAGAAGATAAATCTTCGCAAAAATACGTTTGTTCCAGCCAATATAAATCCAGCCTCGCCGCTGAATAATCTGGGTACCTGTCCGCAGCGTTTCCGTCCGCAGGAGGCGTCCAGTTCCAGCTTGCAGGCACTACCACCACACAATCGCCCCAAACGATCATTTTGGGATCGCTTCCGGCCAATGCTCTGTATTCATAAATCAACTCTAAGGTATGCCCGCCTGCTTCCAATTCACGAGTTCCCATCTTCTGCCAATAAATTGGAATTGTGCTTACAGCGCCAGGGCTATTCATAATCGTCGGTGCGCTGTCCTGCGGAACGTCATTTCGATACTTTGTATCCTTTTCCGGGGGTTCGTCAACGTCCCAATACATACCGGATAAATGGGTGGCCATTCTGTTTGTTCCGCTGCCCAAATACCAGATATCATACAAATCCGTTTCGTCCACCGTAAACGAATAGCTTAATTTTTCATCCTGCGCCTCTGTCTCTTCAAACGATAAATTGTATGCGTACAGCATCGCTCCGCTGCTTGCATACGGTCCGGCCACAGCAGAAAACCGGGTTTCTTGATCCGGATTTTCTAATTCCACCCAGGCAAATTTGTGCAGAGGCTCCTGCGGCGGAACAGGCCTGGTATAACTTTCGTCCGGCTGATACTAATACGCTGCTGGTACAACCACTACGCAATCGGCCATAGCTAAATAATACGAATTATTCATCGGCCGTTTCGTATCAACAAGAAATGTAAACGTATGACTTCCCGCATCTAATGTATAATTTTTTTTGACCCGATACCAAGTCAAGTCTAAATGGCTATTGGCAATATACTGCGTATATACAGCTATATTTTCCTCACCAGTAGAAATATAATTCTCAGCCGGTTCATCATTGATTTGATATTTCCAGGGCGACATATGCGGCACTTTCGGCAAGGATGCCAAAATCCATATATCATACTGCCCTTTTTCGGGAATTTCAAATTCAGTCTGTACTGCATGTTCCCCGGCATCATCCGAATAGATCTCTACCAGCCCGCCGGCGCTAGCCGCCGTATTTTCCGCTAACGTCAGCATACCGGTTATATTTCCCTGTTCTAACTCCAGCCATATATACTCTGCATTTTTTGCCCAGCTACCGATTGGCATGCTAAAAAGCAGAAACAATACCAGCGTGATCTTGCTTATTTTCCCTTTCATACCTAACCTCCTAAAAGCTATGCTTCACAGACGGAACATCTTTTTCCAGTGACAGATTTGCCGGAATCCATTGATCATCAAAATGAATCATTACATCTTGGCCCGCCAAATTTTCCTGCAGCCCTGCGATCTCTATACGATCAATCGGCTTTTCCTGGTCAATGGCCAAAGCACAGGCAGTTCCCGCGGCCTGGCCGGTCAAAATAACCGGCCCCAGCACACGGGTAACCTCCCACATATATCCTGTACTGGAAATCGTTCTCCCCGCAGTAATCAGGTTATCAAATCCAGTTCTAACCAAGGTTCTATAGGGGATTTCATATAGACTGCCGCCCTTTGTCCAATCGCACATTGCCGAAACAGCATCATCAAAATGCCGGAATAAATCAGGCTCTGTCAAGGTATAGTCGCCGTCAATTCTTCTAGTTTTCCGAAACTGCGGCAGCAGCGGAATTGTATAAATATCCCGCATCCGTCGGTTTTCCTGCTGTATATTTTCAATCGCCGCCTGATGGTTCATAGTCACATACCGATTAATATCCTCGAACGTTGTCCCTTGAAAATTATTTTCCATTTGGCTGTCCGTACCATAATAATGCTTGAGAAGCATCCCTATATCCTGGGTATCAATGGCTTTTTTGCAGCTTTCTAAGTCGGCGCCGTTTGAAACAAAGGTTGGCTGGTTATCATGCATCTGCACTGTAGGTACCCCGGCCCGATATAGCAGGTCTGCATCCCCAGTGGCGTCTACAAACATTTTTCCGCCATAATACCGGCGGCCGGATTTTGTTTCCAGAATCACGCCCTTACAGTGTGTACCTTCCATTACTGGCTGAGAAAATACAGAATCAAAAGCAAATTCCACGCCAGCTTCACGCAGCAAATTCGTTAGCGTCATAGAAAAAATCGGAGCGGAAAAGCTGGTAAAAAACCGTTCCTTGGATTGTGGATCATCACGCAGAAACGCAGCCGGTAAACAATCATATCCATATTTTATGGCTAGCCAGAAAAATTCCTCCGCCATCCCCTTTTCAATCACAATTCCCCGCCCGTTGCACATGGGCATGAAAATATTGACTAATCCAACAGTCGCCAGTCCGCCTAATGCAATTGTTTTCTCCACAAGCAAAACAGTTTTTCCCTGCCGCTTGCCGGCCAGCGCTGCCGCCGCTCCCGCCAAACCGCCGCCTATAACGATAATATCATAGTCGCCGGCATACGGAATCGTTTCCTGTATTTCAATACTTTGCATCGCCAAATCACCCCTTTACTGCGCCGGCATTTAGGCCGCCTATAATATATTTTGAGAAAACAGCAAAAATCAGCATCTGCGGCAGACAAGTAAAAATTATCGCCAGCATCTGATAATCCATTGTAAAATTGCTGGATTTCATCTGATATACCTTAACACCAATTACTGTCATATTTTTATCTGTAATAAACAGATACGGCCAGAAAAACTGTCCTAGCTGCCCATTAAAGGACAATATTCCGACAGTCATAATCGCCGGAACGCTCAAAGGGATCATAATTCGGAAAAATATCCGGAGATTGGACGCCCCATCTATTTTGGCCGCTTCTACAACCCCCATAGGCACACCGTCAAAAAAATTCTTAAATAAAATAATATTAAATGCATTCGCAGCTGCGATAATCCAAATTGGCCAATATGTATCCAGCAGACTGATGTGAAAAATCGGCAGATCTTTCATAACCATATACAGCGGAACCGTACGCATAGTAGCCGGAAGAAGCATCGTCCAAAAACATACTGTAAAAAACAACTTTGTCCCCACTGGCTTCAATCGGGACAACACATACCCCGCAAGACCAGTGATAACAATGTCCGCCGCCACTGCGCCGACTGCCATAATCAAGGTATTGATATAACTGGATTGAAACTCCATCTCCCGCCAAATCCGCCCCAGTTTGGACAGATCAATCTGTTTGGGGAAAAATGTGGCCGGTATACTGTAAAGTTCTTTTACATCCTTAAATCCAGACAATAGAATCCATACCACCGGGATCAGACAGGACAGACAATATATACTCAGAATACCAAACATAACACCGTACAAAATCTTGTATCGTTTTAATTTCATATCTGATGTCGTCAATATGCCCCTATCCATGCTTAAAAACAGTTTTTTCATATCGTTTCAACCTTTTAATCTCCATTATTTTCTTCTACCTTTTTATTTAAGAAGAAGTAAAAAATTGTAAATACAACCAGAATTACAAACATAATTCCGCCTACAACCATGGCCAAATTTGGTTTAACAGTCACAAAGCCATACTTATAGGCCAGCAGCCCTAATGTTGTAGATGCATTATTCGGCCCGCCGTCCGTCATTTGCAGCGGCTGCTCCATTATTGAAAATACCGCTATAATTTGCCGGACAAAGAACAGCAGTACAATCCCTGAAATCCGCGGAAACGATACAGTCCAAAGCCGCCGGAAAAATCCAGCGCCGTCAATCAATGCCGCTTCCACCAGCTCCCGGCTCACCCCCTGCAGAGCTGCAAAGTAAAATAATGTAGTCGCACCAGCACCGCTCCAGGTCATGCTAATTACAATATACAAGATCGTAAACCGGGAATCCTGCAGCCATATGTAAGGCTCCACGCCGATTCGCTCCAGCGCCATATTCAAAAGTCCGCCTGCATCTGGATAATACATCAGGTACCAAAGCATCATCACAGCTACACCAGGCAACGCACTGGGGAAATAGATCCAAAACCGAAATCCATTGCGAAACGTCACCATTTCATTCAACATTACCGCCATAATAATTGGGATGAAAAAACCGATTATTATGGAAAACACCACATATTTCACCGTGTTAACCAATGCTTGCAAAAAAATCCCATCAGATAGTATCCGTTTATAATTTTCCAACCCTACAAACTCCGTAATATTGTAGCCTTTCATATCAAAGAAAGACCAGTATAAACCCAGTACCTGCGGACGAATAACTACCAAATACAGGCATATAAATGCCGGCAACAACATCAGCCATGCGCTGATATTTCTGCTGACCAGTGTTCCAGTTTTCTTGCTAATATTTCTGCTGACCAATGTTTCAGTTTTCTTAAGGTTCATGCTGACATCTCCAAAATTCAATCAATATAATCCAAATAATTTGCCTGGAAATTTTCCGAAGCATTTTTAATCAGTGCAGTGCAGTCTGCATTGGCGTCATTGAGCACGGCCTGGATACAGCTGTCCAGCAAGCCATATAGATCCTGGGCGTTATATTCCGCTTCAACCCGGTACTCTATCCCCTCAGCTTCATTATACAGCTTAACATGACTGGGATTGATATTGCAAAATTCCGAAATTAGTTCATTTTTATATTCCTGAATATTGGACTTCTCATTCCAAACACTAAACTCCTTTGCACCGATTAGGATATTACCCTCGTCATAATTCAACTGATACGTAGATCGCAGAGAGGTTTTGGCCTCCTCCGTCAAATCCGGGGTCACCCCGTCAAACATCAACCATTTGAACACTGCATCTACCTGCTCCTCTGTTGCGTTTCGGTCAATGACCATATACGTTCCGCCCATGAGTGTGGCATGGTTTTCCTCACCAGCAGGCATCGGTGCCAAGCCAATATTGTTCACATCCATGCCATATGTTACACTCAGAGAATTTATCTGGCTGAAATGTCCGAACGTCATAGCCGCTTGATCTGTCGCAATCAGCTTCATCAGCTCCGCATTATTGATTAAGGTATTCGCCGGCAGGACGTTATGCTTCCATTTTAAATCTTTCAAATAAGTAAGCGCTTCTACACATTCCGGTGTGTCAAATGTGGATTTCCATTTGTTATTCACTTGCTCTTCAAAATTTACGCCATAATTCCAGGCTAATGCATTAAAATACCAGCCGCCTGAATTTTCGGTAGTCGGGAATGCGAAACCTGCTTTCCCGGTTTTTTCCTTAATTATCTTGGCAGTATCCACAAGCTCTGCAAAAGTTTTTGGCGCCAAGGGCATATCGTTTTCGTCTACCAATCCCGCTTCTCTAAATAGATTCATATTCAATATCAAGCCCAAAGCATATGCGTTATATGGTATAAAATAAACTTTGTTGCCTTGAGAACTATTCTTTAACACATAGCTGCTAATTTTATCATAATATCCCAATTCTTTTAATTTTTCTGTTATATCTTTCGCATATCCAAGTTCCATAATTTTTTTTGCCTCAGTAAAATGTGTATTGTATACCGTCGGCAGCGTTCCGCCTTCCGCTTTCGCTGTATATGTACTAATGTCATATGACCATTCAACAGGATCAATATGAATATCTGGATTAGCATCTTCAAATCGTTCAATTTTATCCATTAAGGTTTGGTATGCTTCTGGCTGAGAGCTTTTGTTGGGGCAGCCGCTAATAGAGATTGTAGTAATCTCATCGGCCGGGCCGCTTCCGGGAACTGTTTTTCCGCAGCCGGTCAGAGTTACTGCGATTGTCATCGCCAGCAGTACAGCCAGCTTTTTTTTCGGTATTTGCTTTTTCATAGGTTACCTCCTGTTTTTTACGCTTTGCGTTTTTTATATATTCAGTATAATGAACAGGAATTTCATTTTCAAGTGAAGCATTTTCATTTGGTAAAAATATTTCAATTGGAGGAGTAACAATTTTTCAATTGGTATCAATGCTTTTATAACATTGACAAAAATGTGCTTATATGCTATACTATAGCAAAAAAGGAGGCGCAGAAAATGAAAAAAATAAGACTTTTTCAAAACACATTTCATAAATTTTTTTTATTAGTATTCCTCCCCTGCGCCGTACTGTTGATCGCTTCAATCCTGATTATTCAAAATACGTTTTATACCACAACAACGCAAATTATTGATATGACCAGCGCAAATATAGTTGCATTTTCTAAACAATGTGATACAAATATAAAGAATACTATTCTCTATACCTCAGCTTTGGAACAAAATGAAAACTTCAGAAACGCCCTTACAAATTCTACATATAACGAAGCCGAACTCCAGCGGGATCTTTCTGCTTTCATTCAATCCTATGCGTTCATTGACAATGTTTTTATTTTAGATAAATATGCAAATTCGGTTATTACCCAAAGTGGAACAATTGCTTTGCAGACTTATTTGCAGCAGAATTATCATTACGAGAGTTACAGCGAAAATTACTGGAAAAACTTTTCTTTTTATGAAAATATAGCTTACGACATTTTGTCCCCCTCCCCCGTCACACATCAAGGGCAAACAACTGTTGTTTTTCCTGTAGTGATCCGCCGCATGAATGATACGAAACTCAGCAAATTCGTAGTTTTGAACATTTCTTTTGAATCACTAATTTCAGCCCATGAGCACTATCTGGCCACAGAAAACACAAAACTGTATCTTCTGAACCGGCATTCTTCTCAAATTTTTACTATCCCCAACATCCAGGGAAAAGCAGAAAAGGAATTATATGATCAGCTCTGCAACGGAGAATCTAGCTTTACGTATAATTTTCTAGGACAAAAGTCCTTAATTGTCTCATATTCTAAATATGAAAACATTTTGGGGTATACCTATTTTGCCGTTGTCCCCTATTCAGATATTCACAAAAAACTATTTCCTAATATCTTGCTTTCTGCTTTGCTCTTTATTTTATGCGCCGGCGTTGCTTTGCTGTTGGTCTTCAAAGCTACAAAAAGTGTTTTGCAGCCACTTTTGATGATCAGACATATTCTGCCGACAGCCAACAGTTCAAAAAATATCTATGAGGATATCCGCGGCGCAACGGTAAAGCTGGTAAAATCAAATCAAAAACTTTCTGCCATTCTACCCTTTGCACAAGAAAAATATTTAATTAATTTCCTAAATTCAACGGAGTATTATATTGATGAGGACTCACAAAAAATTATTAGCAATAGCTTGAATTTTAAGTTCGATTTGTTTTGTGTGGTCATTATTCAGCTTCGCCCCCGGGACGCTCTGTTCGAAAAATATAGTTCCCAAGAATATTCCAACATTAAAGAAGGATTTTTCAATGTTGTAAAAAATTTATTCACAGATAATTTTGATGCATTTTTCTTGTCGAGTGAAAAAGAAACGTTATATATTATTACGAATTTTGAAAATGAAGCCAACGGGGATCAGGTCACTGTATTACTGAATGAAATCTGTGGATATTTGGCAAATGATGATGAATATATTTATCTGTATGTGGGTATCGGCCACACCTATGCCGGTATTGATGGGCTAAAACAATCTCATATAGACGCCACCGCCTCCTTAAACATTGTACCCCTTTCTACTGCCTCGGCAACAATCTCCGCCAGAAAAAATAATATTTCTTTTAAGTACAGTAATAAAGATGAGATGGAAATTTCCCAAGCGCTGCTTCGGTTGGACACAAATCTTGCACTAGAAAAAATCAAAGCAGTTTTGGAAAATAATCAATGGATTGACGACCGTTCTTTGAAGCAGCTCTATCTGCAAATATTATCCCTCATTCTAAAGGCAATACGAATCCATAAAATCAACACAGATGACAATAAGTTTGAGTTTGAAATTTATGCAAGCTTCAGCAATAAAACAACGGCCGAAATATATTATGACATTCTGCAGTATATAGAATTGTTGGCCCGAAAGGCAGCCACCTATTCTCCGGCTCAAAAAAATAAGAATATTATTGAGTTCATAAACCAGCATGCCTGCGATCCCAATCTTTCATTAAAAACTATTGCCGAAACTTTCGGAACCACGCCCAGTAATGTTTCAACTTTATTAAAAAACGCTTTAGGTATCGGATTTCATACCTATATTACAGATTTGCGGATTGTAAAGGCAAAACACGCCCTTTCCAGCACCAATCAAACAATCACAGAAATCTACGAATCTACTGGATTTGTTACCAAACAAACCTTTTATCGGATTTTCAAATCTGCTGTAGGTATGACGCCATCTGAATATCGGAAAAGCAACAAGGATAGCAATCACGAATAAATTGGTTTTTAGTCTGGTGGGCTATAAATTTGAATTGGATGCAAGCAGGACGCGGAAGAACTTCGTAGCCAATTAAAGAAATATCCTCACGTACTTCCTGCGTAGCAGTTGCCGTAAAAGCTGCCACAATCGGGTGCTGCTTCTGGTTCTCCAAAAACATACAGATTTTTAAATAACTCGGCCTGAAATCCTATCCCCATTGTGAAATGCAATGTGCCTCATCGACTGTCAACAAAGATATTTTAACCTGTTGGCAAAAATCATAAAACATCTGTGTATCCAGCCGTTCCGGTGCGACATACAGCAGCTTATATTTCCCCGCCCTGGCATTGTTTAATACCTGCAGCATCTGTTCAAGCGTCAATGTGGAGTTGATATATGCGGCCGGGACGCCGTTTTCAGTCAGCGCCCCTACCTGATCCTGCATAAGTGAAATCAAAGGGGATATTACCAGCGTAATCCCGTCCAGCATCAGCGCCGGAACCTGATAGCAAAGCGACTTCCCCGCCCCCGTTGGCATTACGGCTATCACATCTCTTCCATCAAGAATCCGGTCAATAATATCAGCTTGTCCCTCCCGAAAGCCGGAATATCCAAAATTTTGGAATCATTCCGCCGTCAAATCCTAATTCGTTCATATATGCCCCAGCATTTCTGCCATTTGCTAAAGTTCCTTTGCTCAATGATGCATAGGTTCTATCAAGGCAATTATTATATGCTACGTTGTACGGGCTATTTTGTCCTTGATATACGAAATTACCATTAGTTGCGTCAAAGTAGTGCCAGCCTTCACTAAATTGATTATGATGTGCACTATCTACATCATCATAAGCAGCTTGAAGGGATGCTGTAAAATCTCCTACTATATAAGTTGCATGTGTATAATCACTTGTTATATCCGTGTATCCATAATAATTCAAAATATTATTTAACCCTTCATTAAAGTGTTCTAATGAATCCATATATTCATCGGGTATATATATTACAGCTACTGCATTATTTCCCCAATATGTATAATACCATGAACCATTCACATCCTGATATAGGGCTGACGTATGACCTTGACTTCCTAAAGGTCCAAGATCAACGGAATTACTGTTGGTAACAATAATGGCATCCAACCCACTTAAATCCACATAAGCCACAGGAGTGATGTGTTGGTAGGGATACAAACCTCTTTTAATTTACCAATCCGATAAAGCGGTAAAATATTTCAATTTTCTGTGTCCTTACACCGCCAATGTTTTCCGCGTCATACACGACAATTTTTTCAATCAGTTCATTCAAAATCGGGGCTGTCAGTCCTTTTATATCCGTATATTTCTTTACACTGTCCGCAAAAAGTTTTGTCTGCTCCTTTGTGTCACTGATAATATCCAATTCAGCCTGCCATATCTGAATATTGTTGCGGATTTGGTTTTCTTCCTGCTCGTAGCTGTCGGCAAGCGAAGTGAAACGCACGTCCGTAATTCTGCCCTTGACTTTATCCTCATACAAACACTTAATAATGTTTTCAAGTTCAGCAAGGCGAGCTTTCGCTTTTTCAATGTTTTTCACATTTTTTGAGCACTGTTCCTTTTGCTTTTTCAGTTTCAAATTGACAACCGTGTCGATAAACTCTGATTCAAAATTTTTCGCCGCTCTTGCCTGCGCCCGTATATCGTCCAGTACAATCCGATACAGATTGTCGTATGTAATGTAGTGGAAAGAACAATATGCCTTGCCCTTTTTTCTCGATTTTGAACAGGCAAAGCTGCCGTTGCCTTTCCGGTCATTCTGCCTTGCAAGGGACAACGAACAGCCGCAGGTAGAACACTTGACAAGCCCGGAGAAAATCTGGATTTCACCCGTCCCCATCGGACGTTTCCTTTTGCCGATTACGGTTTGGGCGAGTTCCCATGTTGTTTCATCAACAAGCGGCTCATGCGTGTTTTTGACCTCAATCCATTCACTCTCAGGAAGTTTAACAAGTTTCCTGTTTTTATAGGACTTTGTTGTACTTTTGTTATTCACCATATGGCCTAAGTAAACCCTGTTTTTTATCATGATCGTTACTGTATTATTGCACCAATCATACGGGTGTTCTGTATCGTAACAGTTGTTATATCTTCCCGTTTCGGCAGCCTGATAAGCACGCGGTATCAATATCTTTTCCTTTCTCAAT
>CBCTZG010000037.1:0-27845 GCA_965151315.1 uncultured Clostridia bacterium | reverse complement strand
AACGATATTTTGTCATAGAAAAATCTAATTTACAGAAAAAACTTCACACGCCCCGCCATTGAGAATTTCAACCGCCAGCTACGAAAGGTAACAAAAACCAAGAGCGCCTTCGTTTCCGATGACGCTCTGATGAAAATTCTGTATTTAACAACCATGCAAATCGTGGACAAATGGACGATGCCGATCCGTGATTGGGGCATGATTTTAGACAATTTAATGGTCTATTTTGGCGATAGGGTGAATGTTGCCCTGTAACTTTTGCTTTTTCCTGATGTTTGGACTTTACACAAAACTTTACGCACTACCAAAAAATACTTGACTTTTGTTAGCAGGTTTATTTGCCCTTTTTGTTCGGCTCACCCGTAAACGGGTCTATATATTCTTGCAAACTTATTTGATCACTTGCTATATCTTCTTGTAACTGATTTCGTATATACTGCTGTATCGCTTTTTTGTTTCTACCTACTGTATCTACATAATATCCTTTGCACCAAAATTGTCTGTTCCCATACTTATATTTCAAATTTGCATGTCTGTCGAATATCATCAAACTACTCTTCCCTTTAAGATATCCCATTATTTGTGATACACTATACTTTGGCGGTATTGATATCAGCATATGAATATGATCCGGACACGCTTCTGCTTCTATAATTTCCACTCCTTTATATTCACATAACTTTCGCAGTATATTCCCTATATCCGCCTTTATTTTTCCATATATTACTTGTCTTCGATATTTGGGTGCAAATACTATGTGATACTTGCAATTCCATGTTGTATGTGATAAACTCTCTGTATCAAGTTTCATTCTTGATTACCTCCTTTGATCTTTGTGCGGTTGGCGAACCTGCACTCATTGTATCATAGGAGGTCTTTATTTTCCACTCATAGCTTAAAGCTTTTTTGAACCACGCGCATAGCACGTGGTTTTCGTTGTACAATAATAAGCGCAGCTCACTGATCATTGTTGATTGGTGAGCTGCGCTGCATTTTTTCTCGGCGTGATGCTGCGTACCTCCGTGGTGTTGGACTTCATGCAGTTGAGCATATACTCGATATGCTCCGGTCTGTTGACTAGCTGAGGATTTTATATTACAATACGCATAAATAGGGAGCAATGAAACCGGTACGGTAAAACAAAAAATGCCTTGATTTTTTATAATCAAAGCATTTTGAGAGAAGAAAAATATTTAATTTTAGAGTTAATACTGTGTATTGACTATCGGAAACCCCTGGGTTAAATGCATTTGCGGGCAAGTCCTGTAAGAACACTCGCACCAGTTGAGAGCAGGTTAAAGCTATATGCTTTAACCTGCTCTTCATTTATATCCATTCTTCTTTTGCATTTAGTTCTAACACCTCCAGAAGATGCATTTCTATAGCCTGAGGAATCGGAAAATCCTTAAACTGAATAAATTTTTGTATTTTCCTTGCTGACCGCGGCCTCACGCGTTTATATTTTTACCACACAGCAATCAAACGCCGGAATTATTTCGCCATTCCCCCGCAATATACAGCCCGTCTGGATGTGCTTCGGAAAAGGCTGCGGCTCCTGAGAATAGTTGATGATGACAGCATATGTATCCACCCCGTCTGAATGCAGTGTAATCCCTAATTTTTCTGTAGGGACGGTAGCTAAAATATTTGCGTAAATTTTATAATATGGCTGGTCAAAGGCGTTTTCCTGGTATAACAGTGATTTTTCCAATGGAAAATTTAGATAATATACCGTCCCTTTTCCATAGGTATGCCGGGTAAACAGCGGCCCGTCGTTTTCGTCTGTTTCCAACACTGCTGCACCGGCAGTCTCCGGAAAAATTGCCACTGCTTTTCGTATGGCAGTCCATAAATCCATCCATTGGCCGGGCTCCGTGCTGAATCCAAAACCCGCAGACCGGTTAAATCCTGAAATTCAGATAAATATGCGTCATCATTGGAAATGTACAGCGTCGCGCCGTTTTTCACCCGTTCCCGCAGCAGCTTGTACTGCGGCAGCAACAGGCTACGGGCCCCGGACAATGACGGCAGCAAATAAACCGGCGCGTCTGGGATAGCGCCACCGGCATATGCAAAACGAATATTGGCACCTGCCTGTTTTGCCAAAATATAACTCATATAAGAAATCCCCCAATGATCCTGATCCAGGGTGGCAATGCATACCGCATCCGTTTTGGCCGGTGGCAGGTCAAAATCCAAACCAGACAGCCATTCTGAAAAATCGCGCATAACCTGCAAAGCAGGTTTGGGCTTATGGTTTACATCTAGCAGGCCAAGTTCCCGTTCAATCATACACCAGCTGTACGGCGGATCGGTCAGGTTGGTCTGGTCGCTGGCGCACCACCATAGCAACCCAGGAGAACCATTCGCCCAATTGGAAAACAAGTTTACACGCATAAAATCTGCTGCCGCCGCATTGCTACATATCATAGGGCCCAACGTGCTAATTTCTTCTACCAAGCACGGCTTACCGGATATATCCGCATAAAATTTTGTTTCACAGGTTGCGTGCAGCAAGGTGCGGACGGACAATATACGGTTAAAATTGCAGTGCGGAACAAAGGCGGGATAAGGGTGGGTTGTCAGGATATCCGTATGTTCTGCCTGTCCTTGGATCGTCCATGGGCCAGCCAGGTTTAGGCCATGCATGCCGGAAATGACAGGATGCGCTGGGTCATTCGCCCGGATGGCGTTAGAAACTAAAGCTGTCCAATTTTCCGCCGTATCCCGATCCTCAGCTTTATACATGCAATTGATCTACTTTAGCCTGTATTGTCCTTTGTATTATAGCATATTGTGTCATTTGTTCCAATAAAACAGTGAACAAATAAAAGGGGTTCTTTTTATCCGTAATATGTTATATCTATTTTCAGCTTTTGCTTCCCTCGTTTTGCTCTTATTCTGTAAAATAAAACAAAATTTCGGCATTCAAACATTCCAGCTGTTTAAGTATTCCGCCTGGGCCGGCGTCAGGGTATCGATTTCCCGGCCATAGGACCGCAGCTTCCGAAGGGCCATCTCCCGGTCGATCTCTTCCGGCACGTCCACCACCATCTTCGTAAAGTTCCCGCGGTTTTTTGCGATATACGCCGCGCTTTTTGCCTGGATGGCAAAGCTCATATCCATAATCTCTGCCGGATGCCCATCGCCGGCAGCCAGGTTCACCAGCCGCCCCTCCGCTAAGAGATAAACCCAGTTCCCATTTTCCAGCCGGTAGCCCATAATGTTCTGCCGCTGGGGCTGCTTCTCCACTGCTATCTTCTCTAAGGTTTCCACGTCAATTTCCACGTTGAAATGCCCGGCGTTGCAGAGGATCGCGCCGTCCTTCATGGCCGCGAAATCTTCCCGGCCGATTACGTCCCGGCAGCCCGTCACGGTAATGAACAAATCGCCAATCTCCGCCGCCTGACGCATGGGCATAATATCAAACCCATCCATTTTCGCTTCTAAGGCCTTGACCGGGTCGATCTCCGTCACAATTACATTGGCGCCAAAGCCCTTGGCCCGCATGGCCACGCCTTTCCCGCACCAGCCGTATCCCGCCACGACCACGTTTTTGCCAGCCACGATCAGGTTAGTCGTCCGATTGATCCCGTCCCAGACAGACTGCCCGGTTCCGTAGCGGTTGTCAAACAAATACTTACACCGTGCGTTATTGACTAAAACCATGGGGAATTTCAATGCGCCGGCCTTGGCCATGGACACCAGCCGGATGATCCCTGTGGTAGTTTCCTCGCAGCCGCCCAGAACCTGGGGAAGCTTTTCCGGGTATTCGTTATGGATCAGGTTCACCAGATCCCCGCCGTCGTCAATGATGATATTCGGCCCGGCCTGGATCACTGCGGCCATATGCCGCTTATATTCCGCCGGCGTACATCCGTACCAGGCGAACACATGGAGCCCGGCATGGGCCAAAGCCGCTGCCACATCATCTTGGGTAGACAGCGGATTACTCCCGGTAATATACATGTCCGCGCCGCCTGCCGCCAATACTTGGCAAAGATAGGCCGTTTTAGCCTCCAAATGGATCGATAGGGCAATCCGCAGGCCGGCAAAGGGCTGCTCCGCCCGGAACTCCGTCTCGATCCCCCGCAGAAGCACCATATTCCGCTTTACCCATTCGATTTTCCGTGCGCCGGTTTCCCATAATCCCATATCCCGAATCGCGCTCATTTTGGATTCACCCTTTCCATAATCCTCTCACATTCATAATAAATTCTTTCCGCGTCTAAGGTTTTCATTTCCCTGTTTTCCATCAGAATCTCGCCGTTGACCAGCACAGTTTCCACCTCGCCCCCATTTGCCGCATAGACCAGCGAGGCTGGGATGTGGTTATAGGGCCGGAACTGGGGCTGGGATAGATCCAGCAAAACCAAATCTGCTTTCATGCCCGTCCGGATCTGTCCGATCTGGCTGTCCAGCCCCACGGCCCTTGCCCCGTTGACTGTCGCAAACCGCAGTACGTCCTGGGCGCTGATGGCAATTGGGTTTTTGTTCAGGCCTTTATGCAGAAGCGCCGCGTAATTCATGTCCCCGAACATATTTAAGGTATTATTGCTGGCCGCGCCGTCTGTGCCAATAGCAATATTGACGCCCTTCTCCTGCATTTTCAGAAGCGGCGCCGCGCCGTTGGCCAGCTTCAGATTGCTTTTGGGATTCGTTGCTACCGTGACGCCCCTTTTCGCCATAATTTCCATGTCTGCTTCTTCGGCGTAAACGCAATGCGCCGCAAGCGTGGGGCGCTCAAACAGCCCGATCTGATCCATCAGCTGGATCGGCGTACAGCCATACTGGGCTCGTACATCCGCCACCTCTTTGGCGCTTTCCGACAAATGGATATGGATCCCCAGGTTATATTTGTGGGCTTGGGCCAATACACGCTCCAAATATGCCGGATCGCAGCTGTATGGCGCGTGGGGGCCTAGCATAAAAGTAACCTTGTCATTTTCGTTATCCAGATAGGCCTGCAAATTCTCTTCTATGCGGCGTGCCCCGCCCGCATCATTGCCCTGGCCCACCAGCCCCCGGGACAATACCGCCCGGATCCCGGCTTCATCCACCGCCCGCTGGATTGCACGGATATCAATACTCATATCTGCAAAACAGGTGGTGCCCGTCCGGATCATTTCCAGACAGCCCAAAAGCGCCCCCCAGTACATATCCTCCGGCAGTAGCTTGTCCTCCATAGGCAGGATATGCCCAAACAGCCAGTCGTCAAACGCCATATCGTCCGCCACATTGCGGAAGATAGACATATAGGAATGGGTGTGGGCGTTGATCAGGCCTGGAATCACCAGCCTGTCCCGGCCGTCCAGCGTCCTGTCCGCCGAGAAATTCTCCGGCGCCCGGCCAATCCCGCTGATCCGATTACCCGTAATATAAAGGTCAGTGTCCCTGGCAGTAAATTCGTTATTTTCCAGTAACAATGCTTTTGCACCGCATATTGCAATGTTCATCTATTTTCTCCTTTTCTTTTTCTGAATCCCGGCCCTGGTCTCTGCGATTTCCGCCTTGGTTTTCAGCTGCGGGATAAAGTTTTTCACCAGCCTTCCTTTCCCCCGGCCGTCAATATAAAACGCGCCGATCACGGAAAATATCACCGCGCCGATCAGATTGACTAACAGATCCTCCATAGTATCCCGCAGGCCCAGATCCATATATCCGTCTGGAATTACAATTTCCTTGGGTTCCCCCTGGACGTTCCCTCGGATCACGGTTTCCTCGATTCCCGTGACTACCACCGGCACATTCTTTCCTGCCGGGTTCAGTTCTACAGAAGATATGGTTTCACAGATGGCGTCCTTTTGCATATCCGTTTTCGCAAAGGTATCCATAGAGTACTCAAAAAACTCCCACAAAACGCCGATGGTCATGGAAAAGCAAAAGGCCACAAATGCAACAAAAGCCGGCGACATGGTAATATGAAACCTTGGGTTTTGGTTCAAAATATCAATCATGGCAAAGCCGATGGCCGCCATGAGGAATCCGTTGATCGTATGCAGCATCGTATCCCAGTATGGAAAAACCACATAAAAGCCTTGAATTTCTCCCAGGATCTCCGCTGCAAAAATAAACAGCAGGATCACGCTTTCTAAAACGGTCGGCAGCTTGATATTCAAACGCCGGTCTACAATGGCCGGAATCATAAACAATACCAGCGTCAGGGCGCAGGTAAACACATTGGTATAATTTTTCCGGAAAATTTCTAAAATCATTACGCCGATAACCAGCAACCGTAAAATAACATATAAGGCAATATACCTTTTGCTGATTTTTTCTGTCGACTGCATAAGCACCCCCCCCCAATTTCGTTATTTTACCACAAAATACAAAAAAAAGCGATACCTTTTTGAAAAAAACTTCGGTATCGCTTTGGATCCGCTTTTATAATACGAGAGACGGCGCGGAATATACCCTGGCGCCCAGTTCGTTGTCCAGCATGTACAGCCCCTTTGCCTCGCTGCCGAACAGCTCCATCTTTTTGATCAGGTTGTCAGCGTTGGTTTCTTCCTCGCCCTGTTCCTTGACAAACCAATCCAAAAACTGCATAGTCCGGAAATCTTTTACAGCGTATGCGTGATCATAAATATTATTGATCAGGCCAGTTACATACTGTTCATGCGCCATACCAGCCTTCAGCGGGTCCATGTTGGAAGAGAATACCTGGTCCGGCTTGGCGATCGCCTCTAAGGTCACCTTCTGCCCATTATTCTGCAGATACTGCAAAAACAGCATGGCGTGGTCCCGTTCCTCCTGGGCCTGGATCGTATACCAGTTTGCAAATCCATCCAGCCCTTGCTCTGTATAATAATTTGCAAAATCCAGATACAGGTACGCTGAATAGAATTCCTTATTGATCTGATCATTTAACAGTTCCGCTACTTTTTTATCCATATGATTACCTCCTTAGTAAAAAGATAGTTTCATTATAGCATAACCCGCAGAAATTTTCAAGTAATCTGAGATATGTTTCGTATGCTTTTAGCGGTTTTTACTGGACTCCTTTGTAATTCACCATCAATATTCTCTGATTTGCCGGTATTTTTCAAAAATCCTGTTGTACACTGAAATTTTTGGATATCTCCATTTTTTGCTTGCATTTTGTTTATTTTTATGGTATACTGATTAAAATTTAAAGTATACTGCCACCGGGTAGTGATGCGTGACGCATTCCTATACATGTCGTTAGGTCTTTGCAGACATGTATGTGGGGCGTATTTTTTTGCGGAGGTTTTTTATGCATTACCACAATCCCTTTCAAACCCTGTCAAAATTTGAATGGATACTTTGGCTCTTGTCTGTAGGGCTAGTAGGCGGCGCGTTTTTCTTGGGAAGATCAGCGGATATTTTAACGCTGATCGCGTCAATAATTGGCGTAACCGCCCTGATTTTTGTGGCCAAAGGACACGTGCTGGGTCAGATTTTGATCGTGCTGTTCAGCTTGCTCTACGGCGTGATTTCGTATACGTTCCGGTATTACGGCGAAATGATCACCTATCTGGGGATGACCGCGCCTATTGCTGTGTTTGCGGTCATAGCCTGGCTGCGCCATCCCTTTGAGTCAGGGAAGGCGGAAGTGGAGGTTTCCCCTTTGGGACGAAAAAAGGCAATTATTATGCTGGTGTTAGCCATTTTGGTTACGGGTATATTTTATTTCATCCTAAAATATTTCCGCACGGCAAACCTGGCTATGAGCACAGTGTCCATCGCCACCAGCTTTATGGCCTCCTATCTGACGCTTTACCGGTCGGATTATTACGCCCTGGCTTACGGTGCGAATGATATCGTTCTGATTATCCTATGGGTTTTGGCGGCCATGGAGGATCCCACCTATCTACCCATGGTGGTTTGTTTTCTGGTCTTTTTTGCCAACGATCTGTATGGGTTTATCAGCTGGCGGCGGATGAAGCTCCGGCAGATGCGGAGGAAAGCGTCGGCCTAAAAAATCCTGTCCTTTGGACAGGATTTTTTAGGCTTTAAAATGGGCAGGGCTTTTTCCGTAGGTCTTTCTAAACATTTTCGAAAAATTAAATACATCCGTATATCCCACCATTTTGGCTGTCTGGCTGACGGTATAGCCATCCCGCAGGAATTCCCGGGCTTTTTTCATCCGGTAAGCGATCAGATATTGGCTGATGCTACGGCCGTATTCCGCTTTAAATAACCGGGAGGCATACCGCCGGTCCAGACTGACCAGCTGGGCCAGCTGAGCGACAGACAGCTGCTTCATATAATTATAGGTGATATAGTCCGAAATCTGGCGGACATACTGATTGCTGCTCTGCTGGGATGAAAACAGCTGGGCAAACAGGGCAAACAGCCGGGAAGCCGCAAGCTCTGCCGATATGCCGCCGTTTTTGCGGGCAGCCACCATATCCAGGAATAATTCGCCGTCAACCGGCAGCACCGGCAGAGAAAGGGTATCCAGCCGGGCGGCTAAGCCGCCGTTGAACCCAATCCAGATATAGCGCCAGGGCTGTGTTTGATCAGCGGTATAAGTAGTCAGCTGTCCGGGGCGGATAATAAATATTTCGCCGGCCTTGGGGTGATATGTCTTGCCTTCCGCACAAAAGCTCCCCGTACCCGCCCGGACATAATGGATCAAATAGCAGGAGCGGATGGCGGGGCCGAAGGAGTGCCCAGGGGCACAGTCCTCAAGGCCTAAGAAAAGAGGATTCAGATCCTGGAAATTTTCTGTTGGAAAAATGATATTTAAATCCATAGCCCGTCACCTCCGTTTAGTTACATTATACCATATTTCGGTTACATTTTGCAATTCCTTTTTTGATGGTATTTTGGTAAGATGTTGATAACATTTAAAAAAAGGGAGTGGCTAGCTGTGAACAAAATTACTTTTATGGGCGCCGGCAGTACAATTTTTGTAAAAAATGTATTAGGCGACGCTATGATGACACCGGCTTTGCGGGAATTTGAAATCGCACTTTATGACATTGATGCAAAACGGCTGGAGGAATCGTATCAACTGATTTGTACACTGAACAAGAACTGCAACGAAAACCGGGCAGTCATCCGGAAATATTTGGGTATCCCCCAGCGGAAAGACGCGCTGCGGGGCGCTCGGTTTGTGGTCAACGCGATCCAGGTAGGGGGATATGACCCGTGTACCATTACAGATTTTGAAATCCCGAAAAAGTACGGCCTGCGCCAAACGATCGGCGATACGCTGGGAATCGGCGGGATTTTCCGGGCCCTTCGGACAATCCCTGTGCTGCAGGGGTTCGCAGAGGATATGGAAGCGGTCTGCCCCGACGCATGGTTTTTAAACTACACAAATCCTATGGCAATGCTTACAGGCTATATGCAGCGGTTTACCAATATCAAGACCGTCGGCCTGTGCCATAGTGTACAGTCGTGTACAAAGGACCTGCTGTCGGCGTTGGATATGGAAGAATATGTCGGCAGGGTAGAGGAAAAGATCGCCGGGATCAACCATATGGGATGGCTTTTAGAAATCAAGGATGACAACGGGAAGGATCTATATCCGGAGATCCGCCGGCGGGCAAAGCACAAAAATGAAACGACAAAGCACGGCAACATGGTCCGGTATGAATATATCAACCGCCTGGGCTATTACTGCACCGAATCCAGCGAACACAATGCAGAGTATAACCCACTGTTTATTAAGCACCGCTACCCGGAACTGATCGAAAAATACAATATTCCCCTGGATGAATATCCCCGCCGGTGCGTCGAGCAGATTGCCAACTGGGAAAAGCAGAGCAAGGAGCTGCTGTCCGGCGAGATCACCCATGAGCGCAGCAACGAATACGCTTCGTATATTATGGAGGCGATGACGACCGGCGTTCCCTACAAAATCGGCGGGAATGTGATCAACAACGGCCTGATTACCAACCTGCCTGACGAGGCCTGTGTGGAAGTGCCCTGCCTTGTAGACAGAAGCGGCGTCACACCCTGTAAGGTCGGCGCGCTGCCGACGCAGTTAGCGGCGATGAATGTAACCAATATTAACCCGCAGCTGCTGACCATTGAGGCGGCGGTGACCCGGAAAAAAGAAAAGATTTACCAGGCGGCTATGCTGGAACCCCATACTGCGGCGGAGCTGTCCATTGACGATATCGTCAGCCTTTGCGACGATCTTCTGGAGGCCCATAAGGATTGGCTGCCCCAATATGAATAAGCCTTGACAAACAGGGTAGAATTGTATACAATGGGGGCGATCAAACATAAAGAAGGGATGTTCAATGAAGCTCGAAGCGTATATATTTAAAACAGAGATGCATGCCCATACGAAGCCGGCCAGCGTTTGCAGTGAAATTTACCCTGCGGAGGTTGTAGAAAATTACGCCCGGCTGGGTTGGTCCAGCGTTGTCATTTCCAACCATTTTTATCCAGGAATGCGGTATTATGGGGAAAAGGAAAAGTGTATTGCCGCGTATCTTGCTGATTTTGACCAGGCTGCGGAGGCTGGGGAACGGTTGGGGGTGCATGTGATTCTGGGGTGTGAGATCCGGTTTTCGGAAAACGCCAACGATTATCTTCTGTTTGGGATTGATAAGCCATTCCTATCAGAGGCCTATGAATATCTGGAGCGGGGGATCGCCGCATTTTCGAGGATGTTCCGGGGACCGGGGCGGGTGCTTCTGCAGGCTCATCCCTTCCGGAGCGGGATGGCGCTGGCGGATCCGGCGGTTCTGGATGGGATTGAGACCTTTAATATGCATCCGGGGCATAATTCCCGGGTGGCGGTGGCCGCAAAATATGCCCGAGAGCACGATATGCTGGTCAGTGCCGGAACCGATTTCCATCACCACGGCCACGCCGGCATGGCTGGAATTATAACCCAGGCGCCCGTAAAAGACGCCCGAGACGCGGCGGCGGTTCTGAAAAGCCGGGATTATCTTTTCACGGTGGGGGGCAACATCGTCCTGCCCTATGCCCAATAAAATTACAGAACACAAAAAAGCGGACAGAAGCCTGTCCGCTTTTCGTATGAACAGCAATGAAAATTTTGGCTAGCCGGTGAATATATCGATTCATTTTTTCGGGAAATCAATCCCACTATCAGCCGTGCCGGAAAACTGACCCGATCCATCTCGCCTTATGTACCAAACCAGGCCGCCTGCAGCAATTATACAGACAGACTTCGGCGGCAGGCGCCAATAGCTTCGCCGGATGAAAAAACGCACCCATATTTTTCTTCTTCGCTTGTACGGAAAACCAGTGGATGTCCGCTTGTGTACTTCCGGTTTGTGTGGGAGAAGCACATCAAATTGCAGCAGACGGTTAAAAAAAGTGGATGTGTGAGCTCCACGGATTTTCATACACGCAAATAAGTATCACCTATCATTTACTACTGCCCGCCGTACAAAACGTACGGGGCGTATAAGCTTTGTTATGTGTACATCATAAAAGGCTTATACCCATCATTATTTTACTGGAAAGCGGAAGAAAAGTCAATAGGATTTTTGAAAAATACCGGCAAATGTAGGAGCACGATACAGAAGTCCCCCACTACAAAAATGCAGATATCCAAAAATTTCGGATATCTGCTAAGCTTTGCAAAAAATTTATAACTTCACAGTCTGCCCGGCTGGGATCTGCACCGGGTCACCATCCACCTGGATCCAGACATCAGCCGACGACAGGTTCTGGGCCAAGGTACATTCTGTATCCGTTTGCAGGTTCCGATAGGCCTCTACATAGTGATAGACCTCAATATTGGTGGCATACCAAATATCAGGCCGGCCGCCCATTTTCGCGGAAAACTCCTCGATCACATGCCAGTCATTATTCTGCTCGAACTCATAACTGTGTCCCCACAGATAAAACAGACCGCAGTTTTGCTCACTAATAAACCGGTCCGCTAATTCCATTAAACGCGGAGAAATATGATGGCATGTAGCCGGCAGCCGAAGCCAGTCCTCCGGGATTGCAAAGCTATTGGTCGATATGGTTGTCCGGGCATAGGCAAAGCCGGCTGCTTTCAGAATTTCCACCACTTGATCGTTATATGTGCCAAAGGGATACGCCATCCCCCGGACAACTCCGCCAAACATCGCTTCTATCCGCCGGCGGTCTTCCAGCACCTCCTGCAAAACAACCGGGGCCGGCAGCCGCTCCAGCCAGGGATGCGTCAGCGTATGTACCGCTACCTCATGGCCGGAATCCAGATACAGCTCTTTTGCCTCCCGCGCCGTCATCCGGCGGTGTACCTGTCCCGTCGGATATTTTGTTCCTTCCGGCGCCAGCAGGCCAGTATTGATGTTGAAAGTACATTTCAGGCCGTGCCGGTCTAAGATCTCCATCAGCTTGGCGTCTTGCTGCACACCGTCGTCATAGCTCAATGTCAGCGCCTTTTTCTTCCCGCCAGGGAAAAGCATGTCAAACTTCATGATTTACAGCTCCTTTAGACTTTTTTGATAAAATAATGCCCGCACTTCGTACAGTGCAGCTCAATTTTTTTATGAGACGCCGGTTTGGGGATCCGCAGCGTACTCTTACATTTGGGGCAAGTAAAATATTTGTGCGTCCGGTCTTTCCGGATCGTATTCCAAAGCCTGAGCTTTCCGGAAACTCGGTCAAAAATCCGCGAAAACATCTGGTTCTCCCGCTGGCGCATACTGATATTTTTAGAAAGCAGGCGATAGAAAATAAAGACCAGAAGCAGCAGATTTACGATCTGAAAAACCGGCAGCCATATAGTCAGCACACCAAAAATCAAATAAACGACCAGCAAAAATTTGGTCAAGGCGTCAAATACGCCATACCGCCCGATCATAAACTGCTGAAATTTATAAACCAATTGCTGAAAAAATCCCATATTGTATTTGCCGTCCTTTCCGCCATTGCTCGAACAGGCGCTAAAAACAAACGTTTTCAGCGCCTGTATTGATGTCAAAATACACAATAATCCGCCATATACCGCTCCATGTCACCCAGCACATCCGCATATTGGCCGCTTTGTTTTAAATATGCGTAAATATCCCGCACTGTAACAATGGCGTGGACGCGGATCCCAAACTGCTCCATAACCTCCATGACCGCCGTTTTTCCCGGATTCTGCCCCACCTCGCAGCGGTTGACAGAAATAAACATATCCTGCACGGATACCTTTGCCGCGCCAGTCAGGATCGGCATCGTCTCCCGGACGGCCGTCCCCGCCGTAATCACATCCTCAATGATGATCACCCGATCACCGTCCTTTGGCTGATAGCCCACCAGGCTGCCGCCCTCCCCATGGTCCTTCTGCTCCTTGCGGTTGAAAAAATACGGTTTGTCGATCCCGTATGTATCGGCCAAGCTGGCCGCTGCGGCAGTAACTAGGGGAATCCCTTTATAGGCGGGACCAAACATAGCGTCAAAGCCATCGCCCACTGTTTCCTTCACCAGGGCCGCGTAGAATTTCCCCAAGGCAGCGATTTGACCGCCTGTGCGGTAGTTCCCCGTATTCACAAAATAAGGGGTCTTGCGGCCGCTTTTTGTGATAAAGGAACCGAACCGCAGCACATCCGCGCCCATCATAAACTCGATAAACTGTTTTTTTGCTTCTGTTAACACCAAAATTCCTCCTAATCCCTAAAATACAGGGTTTTTAACTTCTTCAGAATCTTTTTTTCTAACCTGGATATGTACATTTGCGAAACATTCCATAGCGCCGCAATTTCTGTCTGCGGTTTTTCTTCGATATACCGAAGCCGGATAAATTCCAGCTCCTTTTCCTTCAAGGCATGCATGCAGTACTGGATAAAATCGTGATCCTCAATCATTATAAAATGGTTATCTTCCCGGCCGATGGCCTGGGCGATATTCAACGTGCCGTCCGCATACGCCTCATACTCCAGGGATTGGATAAACGCGCTGCCGCCAGCCTCGTACGCTTCCCTTAAATCATTTTCCGGAATATTTAAAATCCGGGAAAGCTCCGCTATAGAGGGTTTCTGCCCTCCTGCGGCACGGCGCACACGCTCCGCTTTATAAAATACCTCGCAAAGCCTTCTCGGCACACGGATAAAATTCCCTTTATCCCGGAAATACCGTCGAATTTCCCCCAGGACCGTGGGCGTAGCAAAAGTGGCAAACTGTACACCGCGGTTGGGGTCAAACCGTTCCACCGCGTACATGATCCCGACGCACGCCACCTGGTAAATATCGTCATATTCCAGGCCCCGGTTAATAAATTTCCGGGACAGGATCTCCGCGATATAAATATAGCGGTTAACCAACTCGTCCCGTATTTTAGGATCCTTAGTCCGATAATATTGGGCAAACAATTCAGATTCGCCGGGCTGGGTTGTTTGTTTGGCAACCGCCATCCAAAACCCCCCTCTCTTTTTCTATTGATTTACCTGTTCTTCCAGGATGAACTTCGCCAATTTTACCGCGTTTTCGTAACGCCGGACTGTTTTTTCATCGTCTTCCTCCGACGCACGGATGTTTCGGACCGCCATATACAAATCATCTGTATTGAAGCCCAGCTCCGCAAAAAACCGGTTTCCCTGCAAATTAACAAAGCAGCCTTGGTTTGGATCACCAGGGTTCCAGCCGCTGACCGGCATAAATAGACCTTCTGAGGAATCGCTGTTATTTACATAATCCATCTGGTCCTTTGAATACAGAAAAAGAAAGCTTTCGCCGGCCTGGTATTCCATTGTGGCCTTGACCTGCATGGCATAGGCAAACTGCGCGTCTGTGGCCTGCTCCATATCCTGCTGGGTCAAAACCTGGAAAAACACATCCATCTGCCCGTTCCCCGTGGCGTCGTCGATCCGTCCGGCAACATCCTGTTCAAAAGCGGCTACCTGTTCATCTGGGAAAAACGCCTCCCCGATATAGGTAATTGTCATATCGTAATCCACATTTCTTGCACACTGAACGCAGGTTATAATAATCAAAATCAGCGCAACGCCCCCGCTAATAAAATACCACTTATAATATTCCCAGATGTATCCCCACCAAGCCTTCGTAAAGCGCGGCGGGATTGTACCGTATTTTTCCATTGTTCTATATCAATTCCTTTCTGTTCTTCCCCTATGCGCTGTACCACCAGCCTGCCCGTTTTCCGGGCCATTTCCAAATTCAGCCTTCCCCTGTCTATGGACTAATATTTTACCATAATTCAACTAATATTTCAAGCCCTCTTTGCATGGAATTTGACTGAATATTATCCCGCCCTAATTCACAGCCTGCACAAACTGATTTTATGTTCCAAAACACACAGGCATATCAATTGCTTCTTCAAATTATTTTTTGTTCGATTTACATAATCCTGTTTGCAATTTGATTACAAAATCCGTTTTATCCACGTTATCCACACAGTTATCCACACCCAGATGCTGTTTATGCATGGAAAACTGCCGTTTTTTTTGGTTTTTGCATAAAATTTTGCATAATTCAAAAAAGTTATCCACTTTTCCACAGTTTACATAAGGTAAATATTTTCTGTTCGCTTATTAGAAAAACGGCGGAAAACCTTGACGTTTCCTCTGGAATCTGGTAAACTATATGCATATGATTTTTAATGGAAGGTGCAAATTATGGCAATGAAAAATATTGATAAAACCATGGATAAAATCGTGGCCTTATGTAAGGGCCGTGGTTATATTTTCCCTGGCAGCGAAATTTACGGCGGCCTGGCGAACACATGGGACTACGGTCCATTGGGCGTAGAATTTAAGAATAATGTAAAAAAGGCCTGGTGGAAAAAATTTATCCAGGAATCAAAATATAACGTAGGCGTAGACTGCGCCATTTTAATGAATCCCCAGACCTGGGTAGCCTCTGGCCATGTAGGCGGTTTTTCTGACCCGCTGATGGACTGTAAGGAGTGCAAAGCCCGGCACAGGGCGGACAAGCTTATTGAAGATTACGCGTTCCAGCACGGTGAAAGCATCGTTGTAGACGGCTGGAGCAACGAACAAATGATGGCGTATATCCGGGAACACAACATCGCCTGCCCGGAATGCGGCAAGCAAAATTTTACCGATATCCGGGAATTCAACCTGATGTTTAAGACCTTCCAGGGCGTTACCGAGGACAGTACCGCAACAGTGTATCTCCGGCCGGAAACTGCCCAGGGGATTTTTGTAAACTTTAAAAACGTGCAGCGGACTACCCGAAAAAAGGTTCCGTTTGGGATTGGCCAGATCGGAAAATCCTTCCGAAATGAGATCACGCCTGGAAACTTTACCTTCCGGACCCGGGAATTCGAGCAGATGGAGCTGGAATTTTTCTGCGCGCCGGGTAAGGATATGGAATGGTTCTATTATTGGAAGGACTTCTGCATGAAATGGCTGCAGGACTTGAGCATCCGGCCGGAAAATGTCCGCTTCCGCGATCATTCCCCGGAAGAGCTTTCTCACTATTCTAACGCTACGACAGATATTGAATTTGTGTTCCCCTTTGGCTGGGGTGAGCTTTGGGGGATTGCGGACCGAACAGATTTCGACCTCAGGCAGCATCAGACCCATTCCGGGGAAAGTATGGAATATATCGACCCCATTACCAACGAGCGGTATGTCCCCTACTGCATCGAGCCCTCTTTAGGGGCTGACCGGGTGACGTTGGCGTTCTTGGTCGAGGCTTATGACGAAGAAGACTTAGGTGATGGGGATTCCCGGGTTGTCCTCCATCTGCATCCAGCCTTAGCGCCGGTAAAGGCAGCGGTCCTGCCCTTATCGAAAAAACTGGCCGAGGGGGCTGGCCAGGTGTATGACATTCTTTCGAAGAAATTCAATGTGGAATATGACGAATCGGGATCTATCGGCAAACGCTACCGCCGGCAGGATGAAATCGGTACGCCGTTCTGCATTACCTACGACTTTGACTCCGAAACCGACGGCGCCGTTACCGTCCGGGATCGGGATACTATGACCCAGGAACGGATTCCAATTGCAGAGCTGGAAGCTTTTTTGGAAGGGAAGCTTTCTTTCTGAGCTATATAATACTATTAAAACGGGGGTAACCAAGCATGAAAATTGTGAATGAATTCAAAAAATTTATTGCCCGCGGCAATGTCATGGATATGGCAGTCGGTATTATCATGGGTACCGCGTTTACCGGGATCGTCAATTCTTTGGTGCAGGATATTCTGATGAAGTTTTTGAGCTTCATCACTGGCAGGGTGGATATTTCCACCCTTGCCTGGACAGTGTCGGACGATCTGACCATTACTTATGGTGCATTTTTGCAGGCAATCCTTAATTTTCTGCTGATTTCCGTTTCCGTATTTATCATTATTAAGGTAATCAATACAGCAAAAGATCGGCTGGAGCGGAAAAAGGAAGAAGAACCGGCGCCGGAACCGGAACCCACCAAAGAAGAGCTGTTGCTCATGGAGATCCGGGATCTGTTAAAGGCACAGGCTAAAGACAAAGAATAAAAAAAGAAAACGGAATCCACGGAATAATTGCTGGAATTGAATTATTAAATTGTAGGGCAGGGAAAACATGATCGCAGCAGGAAGCATTTTTGCTTCCTGCTTTTTCAATGTTGAATCTTTCAATGGCATTGGTGGTATAAATTTGTGTTCATACCTCTTGTAGATATTTAAAATATGCGGATAATTTCGGCAGGCTTTATTCTGGCAGCCTTCATTCATCTGCCAAAATAAACCCTGCCGCAGCGCCCCAAATATAATTCGGGCATCGGATCCCTTTGCCGGTGTGGACGTCGTAATTTTCATAGCTTCCATTCCTGCGGACTGCTTCTAAAAACCGTTTTTTAATTTTTAGAGCCAACGCCTGATATCCATCTTCCTCCAGGGCCAAGCTGTAAATAATCTGATCCGCCGGCCAGACTGCGCCGCGCCAATATCCATCCGGATCAAATTTTTCACTGTCCAGCGCTTCCGAAGCAATTCCGTAATTCCCCAAATGTCTCGTTTCGATGGTCCTGGCAATATATTCCCGGATTTCCGCAGGCAGCGCCTTCCCCGCCAGCGCCGCCCGCAGCATTAAAAGGGACTGGCTGTATACCGCCGCGCCCGTATCTGCGCGCCGGCCCACCAGCCGGCTGCCGTCCCAAAATTCTTTACAGAGCTGACGAATCAACGAATGGGCGATATCCCGGTATATTTCGGCCTGCCTTGTCTTTCCCAGCTTTTCTGACAATTCCGCCACCACACTGGCCTGCTTTGCCAGCAGCCCGTGAAGCTCCGGCAGCCGCATTTCGCTTTTTTCATCAAAGCAGGTGGCGTTGTCCGCGCCGGAATCGTTGCCATGCCAATAGCATGGCGCATTGTTCCGGGCGTTGAGCCACCAGCCAATTTCCTTTTGCATGGCCGCGCAGGCCTCTTCCATAATCTGCGGCTGCGAAAAGAACGGATTCCGCTTGGCCAGCTCTGCATAAAACCAACCCTTAATAGGCGGTTTTGTACAGTTCACAAACATCCCAAACGGAGAAATACAGTCCGGTACATATCCGTTTTCCGCTTGATACCGATACGGCAGCATAAACATGTACCATGCCATTTCTGGAAAATACTTAGCAGTCCCCAGCGCCGCAAAGCAGTTATCCCAAGACCAAACCCTAGCCATTCCATATTTTGAACTGACAATTGTATCTTCCGTGTAATTTCCGCTGGGAGCCACAATATTGCTCCAAAGAACAAACGCCGCCGCATATTCGTAGTCCCTGCCGCACTGCATCGTTTTTGCAAAGCGCGTAAAATCCCGTGCGGCTTGATCCCGGCACTGCGCAAACGCCGGCAGCCGCGCCGTACCGGTGCAAGACGGCGTCAGGACCGTCTGCATGTATACGTCAAAAACTGTGTCCTCAGCAGGCAAAAGCCGAATCCGAATCCATTCATTGCTGATCGCCCCAGGCCGCCAGGGCGCGTCCAAATCACATTTCCCAGAGGCAGGAATGAACCATAACGTATTTTTGGTCCGGCAGTTGTTGATGCAGACCCGCTCCCCCGCGAGAAACGCTGTGGATGACTCGTAGCCTATGTTTTTGATTTGCAGAAGTTCGATTGGTATATTCCCGGTAAATACCATATCGTATAAGCTGTGCAGGGCTATGCTGAAAAAGCCGCCCCGCCGTTTTACAGTCACATGGGATACCGCATATTCTACAATATCGCCTGGTTCCTTTGCAATGGACAAAAACGGATTATTTTCTCCCTCCGCAATGGTCTCAATGGAGTAAACCGCCCCTTTGTCCTTCACGACAATGTAGGATCCGGCTATACTGAATAGCGCCTCCTGCTTTCCCACCAAAAACATCCTATCCCTCCTTGGTTGAATCCTATCCCAAAGCTCCCTTCAAAACCAATTTGATTATAGCAGTCTGTTTCAAGAGATTCAACACATTTCTTGTGTGATTTGTATAATAAAGCAACAAATTTTGCGTATGCAAAAAGATGGCGGGCGGTAATGCTGAGCCGCCATTCTTATCAGCGTTTATTTTACAATCCCCATTTCCACCAGCGCTGCGGACAGGTTCTCGGCCAGGACCCGGTGGCCCTCCCGCAGGGGGTGCAGCGGTTCCAGCGGTATCCATCCCCGGGTATCGATGAAAAAGACGCTGTCCTGTTTTTCCTGGTTATACGCCCTGACCATTTCTCTAAGCCCCTCCGCAAAGGCTCCGCAGAAGGCGCCCAGGGCAATGATTACCGCCCTTGGGTTTCTGCCGCGCACCAAGTCCAGGAGCTCTCGGTAGCCAGCCAGATACACATCCTCGTCCGCCCATTGATCATTAGCCCCATGGTTGATCACAATATAATCCGCGTTTTCACTTTCAATCGGTACGCCGGCATAGCAGTACGGATACGCCTCCGCCGCCTTGGGGACACTGCCGCAGCCGCCCTTCGTGATCCCGACAGCGCCATAGCCCATAATAACCGGCCGCAGATGGAGCTTTTCCGCTGTCAGATACGCATATGTAGCCGCAGCGTCGTCCTGGTTGGGCCGGTTCCACTGTTCCACCTTCTCCGGCTGATAAAAGGCGTCGACTAAAACGCCCTCCGTAATGGAATCCCCAATAAATTCTATCGTCTTCCGATTGTCCGCCGGCAGAGCACCCGCCCCGGAAGCTTCCGCGCCGCAAAAGCTCAGCTTGCCCACCAGCGGATCATACCAGCGATGCTGCATCTCCACCGCAGACTTATAAATCACCTGGACATAGTGGCTGCCGTCTGTCAGCGTGTTAATACGCAGATACCGGTCTATCGGCGCCTCAATCCGGGGGCCGTTATCCACCGAAATCCATACATGCGGATATGGCTGCTGGTTAAAGGTGGTATCAAACAGCAGCACAGCCGCCTGACCGGTAAAAGCAATCTCGATCATGCCGCCCGGGGCAGTGGTGATGGCGCAGTCCTCAGTTATGTTCCATCTTCCGGTAAATCGGATCGCCGGATCAGTCGGTTTTAAAATCATAATACTTCCTCCTAATTTTATTTATTCTTCCAACATATTGACTGGTTTCCAGCCAGCTTGGCCGGACAGAATCGTTTTGATTTCACGGGGCGCGGCTGAAACCGTACCCTGTATGTCGAAAAGCCGTACATCCGCCTGCGTCGGAGAACTGCCGGCATGATACAGCCGCGCCACATATGCCTCTTGATCCTCCGCCTTTTTTAGGGCAGTCAGCAGCAGTTGGTCCGCGCTGCAGGAAAAAAAGCTATTTGCGGGCGGCAAATCACCGCCATGGTTCGCCTCGCAAAATACAACCGGGGGATTGTTCAGCAAAATGCCCATCCCCTCCGGGCAGCCGGAAAATTGCAGCCGCAGCCGGCCTTCTGTGACCCCCTGGCCCATATACCGGTATTCCCGGTCTGGATCCAGCGGTTCTGTCCGCAAATCGCCGAACAGGCAGTTCCGCAGGATCGTCAGCCCAAGCCCGCTGCCGTCAAATTGATATGCAAATACGCTATCCGCCGCCACGATAATCTGCTGTTCCGCGTCCCGGAGCATGACCCACTGGCCCATCGGCTTTTCATAGACGCTTTTTTCCCGGCAAACCATCCCATAAGGCGCAGACGCGACACAATCCATCTCCCTGCCATTGGAAACCATAAACTTTAAGGCCCGCCGTTTCTCATTCCACAAAACCCGGTACCGGCAGTCAATATGGGTTTCATACAGGCTGACCCATTGCTCTAGAGTAGATTTTTCATATTCCCATTCTAAATACAGGGTTGTCCGGATCGGTCCGCTTTCCGTTATTTTACAGGTTTTCAGCTGAAAAAAGGTTTTATTCGATTCATAGGTTGTTTGGTTGAAGCCCCAGGTATCGCACAGATCCTCCAGCACATACGGAGTGAATCCATGGCGCAGAACACGCCGGTCTTGCTTTTTATCCCAAACCGCCGTAATCCCGCCGCTGTCATATTCGATCCGAAGGCTTTCATTTTCCAAAGTATCTCCCCGCTTTTTCGGCGAGGGCTGATTGGTCTGCCTTACAATATAGGACCGATACCCCAAGGGCGGCAGCTCCGCCCGGAATACAAACCTCGATCGGAACTTGGGGACGACACACTGCTCCGTAATAATCTGGCAGGGGATTTCCCGTCCGTTTTCATCCTCCAGAACGATCCCGCCGTTATACCAGTCAAATTCCCAGGCCCATTGGACTTCCGCCTCCACCTCTGTTTCCGCCGGAAACCCATTTAAATTCCACAACACCAAATTCCATGCGTTATCCGGGTTTTTCCCCGGCATGCGGATCTGATTCGTAATGCTCTGCAGTGCAAAATACATCTGTTCACTGGCCGTCTGCATCGCCCGCCCATGGAGATTCCGGGCATCGACATACGCTTCTTCTATACAACAGCCGCCTAAAATATCGTGGAACTGGTTAAACATTACATCCTCCCAGCACTGGCGAAGCAATTCCCGGGGATACGGCCGCCCCAGCAGCTGTTCAGCCAGTACCGCCGCCTTTTCCCCGTTCATCACGGCATACTCGCATTTGCGGTTGTTCCGTTTGATTTCAGTAAAATTGGAGTAGGGCCCGATAAACTGTACCTGCAGTTCATCCCGGACTTTCGGCAGGCCATCCATACAGGCCTCCGCAAAAAACTGATCCACCCGGGAAAAGCCAATGTCACACGTCCCGGCCTCTGCCTGCTCCTTTTCTAAAATCGCTTCGATCATCTGCTTCGTCGGGGCGCCGCCGTGGTCTGTTACACCATATACCGCCAGCAAGTCGTGGGGGATGCGCTCCATTTCCGCCAGCAGAGGATCCAGCGTATCCTTGGTAATATCCGGGGTAAAAATTTCCCCGCCCGCGCCGCCGATCCGGTACGCCTTAACCGCAGTCCCATTCTCGCCTACCCAGGTAAACAGCGGTGTTTCCAACGGCTTATGGGCTTCGTTGAGCCGCCAGAAAACATAATTTTCAATGCCGCAGCCCGCAAGGATCTGCACCAGGCTGTTAGGGTGTCCAAAGCTGTCAATGTTAAAGACGGTTTTGCTCCGCTTACAAAACTTCCGCTCAAAATATTTCTGGGCATAGAGTCCCTGCCGCACATAGCTTTCCCCCAGGGCCCCATTGCAGTCACCCTGCAGCCACCAGCCCTCACAAAACTCCCATCTGCCCTCCGCGACGCGGGCTTTGATTTTTTCAAATAATACCGAATCCGTTTTCTCAATCCAGTCAAATACTGCCGGCGCGGAAAAAGAATATGTGAACGTATCATATTCCTCCATCCGCTCCAGCGCCGACCGCAAGGTCGCCAGTATCGAGGACAGGGCCTCGTTCCACCGCCAAAGCCATACCGGGTCAAAATGGGTATTTCCGATCATATGAATTTTTTTCATCGCTTCCCATCCTTTTACCTTGATTTTTTCTGAATAACATCGCTTCTTAGCCAAAGTCTGCATACAGCCCGGCGTCTGCGCAAAAAAACCGCACCGAAGTGCGGTTTTCTTAGACCTTGATGTCAAGCGATAGTTCCGAAAGTGCGGGATTATCTATGATTTTCAAAGCATTCGCTGCAGTAAACCGGTCTGTCATTTCTCGGCATAAATGGAACCTTGTCCACCTTACCGCAGTCAGCACAAACAATTTCATACATTTCTCTGTTTTGCTTGATGCTGTTCTTTCTCGCTATGCGGCAGTCCTTGCAGCGGATCGGTTCGTTCTGGAAACCTTTTTCCGCATAGAATTCCTGTTCCCCTGCGGAGAAAATGAATTCCTGGCCGCAGTCCTTGCAGATTAGAGTCTTGTCTTCGTACATGATAATTCCCTCACTTTGAATAATAAAAATTTATTTTTCCCCGTTTCGGCCGGGCTTGCACCGGCATAGCGCATACGCGCCGCTTTCCTTAAGCGACAAAACGGATATAGACACACACTAAATCGAATCCTTCCTTCGCAGGATAACCTCGATCTTTTTTTTAATCCGCTGCAACGCGTTATCAACTGATTTGATATCCCGTTGCACACTTGCGGATATTTCCTGATATGAGCAGCCGTCCAGATAAAGCATCAGCACTTCTAACTCAAATTTGCTCAGCGCTTGACTGATTTTGTACTCAATACCATCCAGGTTTTCTCGGTTAATCAAAATCGACTCGGGATCCTGTGGATACTGTTCCGAAATAATATCCAAAAGTGTTGCGTCTTCTTCGGAATCATAAACATTCTTATTCAAGGATATATAGGAATTGAGTGGCACATGCTTTTGGCGGGTAGCGGATTTTACCGCAGAAATAATCTGCCGGGAAACGCAAAGGCCGGCAAACGCTTTAAAGGTGGCTTTCTGATTTTTAAAATTCCGCACCGCCTTATAAAGCCCGATCATCCCCTCTTGGATAATATCATCCCGATCCGCGCCAATCAAAAAATACGGTTTCGCTTTTGCATAGACCAGGTTTCGGTATCGGGCAATAATATGCTCCAACGCTTTTTTGTCCCCAGCCTGCGCCAGCAAAACAACCTTTTCGTCCGGCAATTCACATAAAGAACGAACAGACGCCATATTGTGAACCCCTTCCGCATATACCTTTCTTTAGTACATGGATATTCTATCACGAATAAAATAGTTTGTCAAGAAAAATATATATAATTTTCACAAATTCTTTTTTTAGAGGCAAAATATTTTTATCGAAATTTGATATAATCTCAGTTTTATTGCAATTTCAACATAAAATGAACTTTTTTTTGGGATTTATTACCAAAAAGACGGCCTAAGGAGGCCGTCAAAATTTAGTCAGCGACGATTTCCACATTCACCACATCCGCTTCGGGAACCGTATGGCTATACGGAATATCATTTTTTTCCAAGCTATTCAGATAATTTTGAAAATTCTTTTGCTCCATTTCAATTACGCCGCCCTTAGCAACGCCATACCGATCTGCAATCTCTTTCGCCTTAGACACATTTTCCGCGTCCACACTGACCGTCCCGCCAACTGGGGACATGAGCGCGCTTGCGTAAGAATCGCCGCTTCCACTCCCTCCGGCACTTACCGGCGGCGCGCTGCTGTATACAGCGGCTTCGGCATCCGCCGCGTCTGCGGCTTCACCATTGCCCATCGCATCCTCTGCAGCCGTTTTTAAATTCGACTCCGATTGCTGGGGCGCCGCGGCCGGCGCGTCTGTTACAGCACGGCTTTGCTGCTCTGCCGGCGTTTGCTCAGGCTGTGGTTCTGCAGTAGGCCGTACCGCTGTCTGCGGCGCGGCTGTCCGATCCGCCGGGCTGGCTGTGGGAGACTGGGGCTCTTCCCGATCCGCAGGCTTTTGTGTTTCTTCCGGCGTATTCTGTATCTTACGTTCAGAAACTGCTTCTGTACTATTAGGGGCCGCTGTCCGGGCGGGGGCCGCAGCGCTGGTATCAGCCGTCTGGGCAGTGCTACTGGGCGCGGCATCCTGCGGCGGCAATACCGAATCCCGCTGTTCTCCATGCTCCTGCATTCCGCTCAGGTCAATATCCGTTACGTTTTCTGCCTGGCTCTGCACTGGATTGGGATGATTTCCCTGCTTATAAAAATCACTCAAACGGGACTGGACGACTACGGCCAAGATCAGGCAGGCTGCCAAAGCCGAATATGTACGCCAATCCCGGAAAAATTTATATTTCTTATTCCGTTTCGCCGCCAATTCCAGACCGTCAATTTTTTTGTTCAGCGCGGCCTGGAAAGAATCGTCAACCTCCAGCCGAGGCATTGCATGCAGCGTTGCTTCGATCTGTTTTAAGAACGCAGCCTCTTCTCTGCATTTTGGGCAAGAAGCAATATGCGCGTCCATCTGCGCTTTGACAAAAAACGAAACTTCTCCATACACATAATCGTCTATAAACTTATGGAATTCTTCGCAGTTCATCATTTCTCACCCTCCTTTTTCGGTTTCATTGTATTAGACGAAAATTTATAGAATATGTTCCCGATTTTTTAAAAAATATTGTTTTAAATTTTCCCGGGCCCGGGACAGCCTGGATTTTACCGTTCCCACCGGGCATCCGATGATCTGGGCGATCTCATCGTAGCTCAGCCCCTCCAAGTCATACAGGGTGATCACCAGCCGGTAATTCTCATCCATCTGGGCAATCGCTTCCCGAACCATCCGCTGGGTTTCTGTCTGCTCTATCCTGGCCTCCGGCGTATGCTTCTGATCCTCCGGCTCCGTTTTCGGCCTGTTTTCATCCTCCGCGTCCAGGCTTACCGCTTCCTTCCGCTTCCGCAGAAAATCCGTACAGACATTCCGTGTGATGGTGTAGATCCAAGTGGACAAGGCAGAGTCCATCCGGAATCCGCCAATATTTTTATAAATTTTAATAAAGACCTCCTGCGCCGCGTCATAGGCGTCTTCCCGGTCGGACAGCATTCCATATGCGATATTGACAACCCGCGTCTGATATTCCGAAACCAGCTGATCAAACGCATTCCTGTCGCCGGCCTGCACCTGCGCGATCATCTCGTTATCAATCACATTTGCCACCTCCCCGTTATTGGTCTAATAGGCCGCTATCCGGTTTTGATAGCAGTCGTAATACGCCTTGACATCCGCCAGGCAGTCCCCGTTAAATTTATCCAAAAAGAATTTTGTGATTTCAAAGGCCACAGCCGCTTCCACCACCACGGCGCAGGCCGGAACCGCACAAGCGTCTGACCGCTCTACACTGGCCTTCCGTACGGATTTATCCGTAAGCTCCACGGTTTCCAAAGGGTTATATAAGGTCGGGATCGGCTTCATTGCCGCCCGGACAACCACAGGTTCTCCATTGGTCATGCCGCCCTCGATCCCGCCGGCATGGTTTGTCCGCCGGTGGAAACCCTGATCATATGTGATCTCGTCATGGACGGCAGAGCCTATATTTTCCGCCGCCGCGAATCCCATTCCGATTTCTACGCCCTTGATTGCCTGTACGCTCATCACGGCCATAGCCAAATTCGCGTCGATTTTCCGGTCATACTGGACATAGCTTCCTAAGCCCGCCGGCAGCCCGGTCACTGTAGTTTCCACGATCCCGCCGCAGGACTCCCCCCGGGCCTTGACCGCGTCAATATAGGCGATCGCTTTCTTCTCCGTTGCTAAAGACCCAAAACCAACCGGCGATTCAGCCGCCCGGGCATAAAATTCCGGTGTCAGCGCCGCCGGCTCATCCTGTACAGCGCCGATCCGCACCACCCGGGAATAGAACTGGACACCAAACGGGTCTAAAAGCTGCCGGACCAAGGCGCCTACCGCCACCCGCACGGCGGTTTCCCGGGCGCTGGCCCGCTCTAAGACATTGCGCAGATCCCGGTGGTTATATTTCATGCCCCCGGTCAAATCCGCATGGCCTGGCCGGGGACACGTCACGGCTCGCTCTCCATTGGAAACCTCCGTGCCCATGATCTCCCGCCAGTTTTCCCAGTCTCTGTTTTCAATTTTGATGGTGATAGGGCCGCCCAGCGTAGCACCCCCCCGGACGCCGGAGAGGATCTCCGCCGTATCCTTTTCGATCAGCATCCGGCCGCCCCGGCCGTGCCCCTTCTGCCGCCGGGCCAGAGCGCTGTTTATTTTCGCTATATCAATCGGTACGCCCGCTGGCATTCCTTCCACAATCGCGGTCAGGCATTTGCCGTGGGTTTCCCCGGCTGTAAAATATCGAAGCATGCGCGTTCTCCTTCTTTTGTAAACACTGTTTTCATTATAGCACCTTTTGATCCAGTTCGCAAGCCTTATCTGCTTTGTAATCAAAGTGTTAACTTTTCTAAAAAGTTAGCAAAAAGGACTCATACTGATCCCATTATAGCATAATTTTATGCCATAATCAAGAAACACCGTACAATTCTGCGCAGTTATATTATACGCCTGCAAAAAACAAAATTAAATCGATTATTTTTTGATTGACAACCTGCTGGTTTTGTGCTAAAATATGTTCATTGTAAATCAAAAATTCATCTGCGAACAGCTCATTTAGGATTGCTCTATTTCCTTTGCGGCGGTCTTTTCAATACAGTTGGAGCTTCGCCTATTGAGTTGAAAGATTTATATCCGAAATCAAGTGCAGTTTTAGGAAACTTAACGGTTGAAATCCGCTTGGTTTCTGGATTTGTGCAACAATTAAATAATGCCGTTTTTAGCAGTTCCCAAAGAAAATTCCAAAAAATTTTTGCTGTTTTTCCGGGCTGTTAAAATATAGGGAGAAGTATCGAAGAGGTCATAACGAGCGCGACTCGAAATCCAGTAGAGTTAGTGGAGCTCTAAACCGTTGCAAACCGCATTGTGACTGGGTTTGCATGAAAACTGAATAGCATTGTTTTTAACTGTTTCCAAAAAAAGTTTCCAAAAATCTGCAACTTGCAGATCGAGCTTAAAACTTTGTAAGCAGTTAAGATATACCCGGAGAAGTATCGAAGAGGTCATAACGAGCGCGACTCGAAAACGAATGACCTTTTTGGAAGCTCACCTCTGAAAAACCTTGATTTTAC
>CBCTZG010000036.1:0-28150 GCA_965151315.1 uncultured Clostridia bacterium | reverse complement strand
TATCTTCCCCCAGTAGAACTGGGGGTTTATTCCCACGCCTAAAGGCACCAAGCAAAAGAGATACAGACTTTAATAGCCTGTATCTCTCTTATTATGTGTGGGATTTTAGGGCAATTTTCTCCTTTATTTTATGCGGTTTTCAAGAGACAGCGCAGAATTCAAGCATCAGAGGGAAATAAGGCGGCATCACAATAATATTCCCCCTATCGCTAGAATATATCATCAAGATCGACTCGACGGCCGGCCAAAGCCGCCATGTTTTCAGGATAAGCGCCTGGAAACCAATCCCATTGCTTCAAGGTTTGTCAAGCGATTTTTGGTATATGGTTTTCCCCGCTTTAATGGTTTCCAGCACCTGAATATCCCGGAGGCTGTCCGGCGGCAAAGCCAACGGATTTTGATCCAGGATCACCAGATCTGCCGACTTGCCCGGCTGAAGGCTCCCTTTTTCCCGCTCCTCAAAATATTGGTAGGCGGCGTTGATCGTTATAGCCCGCAGCGCGTCATAGACGGGGATCCGCTCCCGTTCGCCTAAGATTACGCCGGCTTTCGTCCGGCGGCAAACCGCGCACCAGATGGTTTCCAGCATATCGGGCTGAATGACAGGGCTGTCCTGATGCATGGTAAAGGGCAGCCCAGCCGCCAGAGCGGAAGCGGCTGGACTGATGGTTGCCGCCCGCCGGCGGCCGAAATTTTGAATGTGTATATCACCCCAATGATATATGTGGGCTGTAAAAAAGGAAGGGATAATGTGGTTTTCCCAGACGGCCGGGATTTGATCCGGCGCCAGAAGCTGGCCGTGGATCAGCACCGGTCGGATGGGCGCCGGATCCATAGATTTTTTCCGGAGGGCTTGGGCGGCCTGTAAAAGCTGGGCACAGGCGGCGTCACCGTTACAATGGGCCAAAAGCTGCATATCGTCTTCAACAGCGGTTAAAAGGGCCGATTCCACCGCCTGATCGGTCATGGTGCTGACGCCGAAATGCCGTTCCGCGGCAGGCAGATACGGTGTGCGCATCCACGCGGTGCGTCCCTGCGGAGAACCATCTAAAAAAATCTTATATCCACCCAGTTTAAAGTGGTTTTTATAATGGCGCCGGTGTTGGGGAAAAGCCGCTAATATTTGCTCCCGCTTTTGGAAATCGCTGTAGCCCACAATATCCAGTATCAGCGCTTTTTTTTCCAGCAGCAGCTGGTAGAGGGGAACCATTTCCGGGACGAGCATGCCTTCCTGGACTGTGGTGATACCGCGGGCGGCATAGCTGGCTTGGGCTTTTGCGCAGGCGCCTGAAAGATCAGCGGGAGAAGGCAGGGGAACACGCTTTACCAGGGATAAATACCTATCTTCTTCCAAGTATCCGTTTGAATCCCGTCCGGCGGTTTCCGCGTCCAGGCGGGCCAGGGCCTGGGAATTGAAAACGCCCATATGCCCGGACTGATGCTGTAAAACGACAGAATATTCTGGGAAAAAGCTGTCCAGGAACTGTTTATCGGGATGGCGGCGTTCCTCCAGGGTGTTGTGGTCATAACCCACGGCTGTAACCCAGGCGCCGGGCGGGATTTGGTTTTCCGCGATATAGTGTTGGATACGCGTCTGGATCTCCGCAAAATTTTTTGCGCCGGCCAGGGAAACCTGGAGATAGTTATTGGCGTAAGCGAAAAAATGACCATGGGCGTCTAAAAACGCCGGCATCAGTGTCCTGCCAGCCAGATCCCGGGGCTCGGCGCCGGAAGCCAGCAGCCTGGCGTCGGACAGCGCGCCGATAAATAGGATCCGTCCGTTTTCAATGACCAGCGACTCTTGGGGATTGGGTGTTTCCATGGTGAGAATGGAACCATTGTAAAAAATTTGTTTTTCCATAAATTGCCCCTTTCTTACTTCTTTTGTTTAGTATACAGCAATCCACGGAAAACATAGATTACAAATTTCTCCAATTTCGCCTGGAAAAAACCACAATATTTTTTGATGCTTTTCAATTTTAAGTTTTTTGTTATTGGTTATACTGAACATAGAAACGAAAATACACAGGAAAGGGAATGGAACGAATGTCAAAATTTATTGTCAAAAATAACGGCGCTTTGCGCGGGGAAATTACAGTCAGCGGTTCCAAGAACAGCGCCCTGCCTATCATAGCGGCCTGCATCCTGACGCCGGGGAAAAACGTGATTCAGAGCGTACCCAATTTAAGCGACATTGGCGTTATGTTCCATATTTTAGAGCGACTGGGCGCAAAGATCAATACCGGCATTGCCGGGATCGAGGTAGATTGTACAGACATTAAAAAATTTACAGCGCCATATGAACTGGTGGGGAAAATGCGGGGATCATTCCTCTTGGCCGGGCCGCTGTTAGCCAGGCTGGGCCGGGCCCGGATCGCCATGCCAGGGGGCTGTCCCATCGGTACCCGGCCTGTTGACCTGCATTTGAAAGGCTTTGCAGCGCTGGGGGCGGAGATATCCCAGGGGCACGGCTATATTGACCTAAAGGCAAAAGCGCTGTCTGGGGCTAAGGTCTATCTGGATTTTCCCAGCGTAGGTGCTACGGAAAACCTGATTATGGCCGCGGTGCTGGCAAACGGGGAAACGTTGATTGAAAATGCGGCGGCAGAGCCAGAAATTGTTGACCTGGCGGATTTTTTGCAAAAGCAGGGCGCCCTGATTTCCGGCGCGGGCAGCGATACGGTTCGGATCACCGGCGTTCCGGCGCTGCGGGGGACATGCCATCGGGTGATTCCCGACCGGATTGAGGCGGGGACATATATGGCGGCCTTTGCCGCCACCCGGGGCGCGGGCCGGATCCAAAATGTGAACCTTGCCCATGTCAAGCCTGTGGTGGCCAAGCTGCAGGAAATGGGGGTCATGATGGAATGCGGCGCGGATTTTATTGATATTGACGCGGCGAAGCGGCTTTCGGCGGCAGACATCAAAACCCTGCCATTTCCTGGATTCCCCACGGACATGCAGGCGCCGTTTTCCGTGCTTTTAAGCACAGCGGAGGGCACGGGCGTGATTGTGGAAACCGTATTTGAAAACCGGTTTCTGCATATGGGCGAACTGAAACGCATGGGGGCGAATATCCGCATTGACGGCAGGACTTCTGTGGTGGAAGGTGTACGGAGCCTGTCTGGGGCGCAGGTCAGCGCACTGGATCTGCGGGGCGGGGCGGCGCTGGTGATCGCGGGTATGGTGGCCCGGGGAGATACCCAGATCACCGGCGTGGAGCACATTGCCAGAGGGTATGAAAATATGGTGGGAAAGCTCAACGGCATCGGGGCGAATATCGAACAGCAGGATTGACCTTTCTGATCCAATTGTGATATAATACAGGAAAATAGAAAGGGGGATCACTGTGTATTTAAAAATCATCTGCGGCGGCACGGGTACGGGAAAAAGCCGGCGCTGCTATGAACTAATCCGGCGGGCTAAGGAAAAAAATCCGGCGTGTCGGGCGGTAATGGTGGTACCCGACCAGTTTTCCTTTACGGCGGAACGTGCAATGGCCGACCAGTTCTCCGGCACAGGTCCCAATGGGATTGAGGTACTGACGTTTTCCCGGCTGATTTACCGGTGCTTGGGGAACAGAGGGGGAAACTATATGACTGCCGCCGGAAAACAAATCTTGCTGTATCGGGCCATGCAAACTGGCGTCCCAGTGGATTCGCCCTTTGCCGGCAGTCTGGATAAGCCTGGTTTTTTGACCGCTATGGGAGATATCCTGACGGAATTTACCCGGTATATGGTCACGCCGGCCATGCTGGATGCGGCGGCAGATACGGAAGACGGGATGCTTTCCCGGAAGCTGGCTACTCTGTCGGCGGTCTATACGCGGTTTTTGGACTTGACCCAAGGCCGTTTTTTAGACAGTGAGGCCGATCCAAAGGCGCTGGCCGACTGGATTTTAGCCCATGACGCTTTTAGGGATACCTGTTTCTTTTTTGACGAGTTTTCAGATTTCCTCCCACAGCATTATCTGATTATCAGCGCCCTTATGCAAAAAGCCATGGGCATTTGCGTAACATTGCCGATCCCGACGGCGCCGGATGCTGAACTGTATAAAACGCCGCTGGGTACGCTTTCCAGGTTAGAAGAGCTTGCGGCGGATTTTGGCGTACGGTACATAAAAGAGCAGCTGCCGGAAGGCAGCCGGTTTATGACTTCTCCGGAGCTTTGCCATCTGGCGGCGAACTGGGGCGGATGGACAGAAAGCCAAAAATATCCGGAGCCTACCCGGGATATCCGTTTGTTCCAGGCCCGGGATCTCTATAAAGAGGTGGAACACGCGGCGGCCCAGATCCTGTCCATGATCCGGCAGAACGGCTGGCGGTTCCGGGATATCAGTGTGATCTGCGGCGATCCCCAGGCGTATACCCATGTGATCCAGGCGGTTTTCCGGGACGCGGGCATTCCTTATTATACAGATTTAAAGCAGCCGGTGACCAACCACCCCATAATCACCTTAGCTATGAGCGTATTTGATATCCAAGCTGAGAATTGGAGCTATGACGCTGTTTTCCGATATATCCGGACAGGCTTCATTTACCGGCGGGATCCGGATGGACGGCTGCAGCCGTTTCCCCGGGAGGACGGGGATCTCTTGGAAAATTATGTCCTAAAACGGGGGATCCGGGGGAAAAAACGGTGGTTTACACCCTGGGAGAAGGAGACAGACGGCGTATTCGGCGCGGTTTTATCGGAAAAGGACGGGGAGCCGGATGACGTAGAACGGCTCAACGCGATTCGGGAAATAATCACGGCGCCCTTTTCCCGGTATTTTGAAAAAACAGCGGGCCGACGGACAGTCCGGGAAATCGCGGCGGCGTTTTTTGACTTTCTTACTGATATTGAATTATACGCAGGCCTGGAAATGGAGGTTGAGTCCCTCCGGGCCCAGGGCTTTGCCGATGAGGCGGAACAGTTCAGCTTAGTCTGGAACAGCCTGGTGGAAGCGGTAGAGCAGACGGTGGTGACCTTGGGGGATGAAAAATGCTCGAAGGAGGAATTCGGCGCGTTTTTGCGGGCCGGGCTTTCCCAATGCTCTATCAGTATCATTCCATCCGGCGTGGACAGCGTGTTTGTGGGATCTGCGGAGCGCAGCCGTCAGCCTCATGTAAAGGCGATTTTTGCGCTGGGGGCAGTCCATGGCTGTATGCCGAAGGAAATGGCGACAGAAGGGCTTTTATCCGACGGCGACCGTTCGGCGCTGGCAGACCAGCTGCCCCTGGGCGAGGATACAAAAAAACGGCGGCAAGCCGCGGAATATAAGCTGTTCCGATTGCTGACGGCGGCTTCGGAAAAGCTGTATATTAGCTATCCGGCGGCGGATACGGAAGGCACGGCCCAGCGGCCGGCCCAGTTTGTGTGGAGCCTTCTGCGGATTTTTCCGCGGCTGGCCGCAGCGGATGACGTGGTTTGCGGCGGCGAATCCATGCCCGCCTCCGCAAAGGAGGCCTTTGCGCTGCTGGTGCGCCGGACGGCAGGGGGAAAACCGGCGGATGGTTTATATCGGTGGTTCGCCTCCAGGCCGGACTGGCGGGAAAAGCTGACGGTGATCAGCCGGGCCGGCGGGTATCGGAATATACGCCCCAGGATTCGCCGAGAAGACGCACAGGCACTATACGGGGCGGTGGATACATACAGCGTCAGCAAGCTAAACGCGTTTGGGAAATGCCCCTTTGCCTATTTCCTGCAATATGGCCTCCGTGCCCGGGAGCAGGCGGTATGGCAGATTCAGAAATTTGAATTGGGCAGCCTGATGCATTGGGCTGTTTGCGAATATTGCCGGATCGTGGAGGACGGCGCGGCGGATTTTACGGAATTAAAAGCAAAATGGCAGGCCCTGACCGACCAGCAAAGCCATGAGATCATTGCCCAGGTGATGGTCTCGGCGGAAAAGCGGGTTGTGGACAAGCTGAAGCGGGATCAGGAGAAGGTGCGCTATCTCATGATGCGCGTGACAAAAACCCTGAAGCGTTCGTCAGACATCATCCGGAAAAGCATCGCAAAGGGAGACTACGCGGCTATCTGTTATGAGCAGGATTTCCGGGTTCACATCCGGTGGGGCGCGAACTCCGTCCGGGTCACCGGGACCATAGACCGGATCGATCTGGCAGAGGATGTGGAGCGGAAGCTGGCGGATCTGCGGGTGGTGGACTATAAATCTGGCCGGAAGGATTTCGACGTTGTATCGATCTGCAATTGGCAGGATATGCAGCTGGTTGTATATGCCGTGGCGGCACTGGATCTGTACCGTACCGGCGCACTGCGGTTTGCCCGGCGGGATTACGCGCCCCAGGTGGGGGGGATACTATACAATAAGCTCCGGGATGATATCAAAGCTGTAGCCCCCGGCGCCAGGGACGCGGCAGGCGAGGCGGCCCGGGATATGAAGGCGGATGGCCTGATCGTCCTGGATACCGCGGAGGGCCAGTATCTGCCGGAGGGCATATATAAAACGGACAGGGATTTGGCCCAAGGCGCTTCGGAAAGCCAGATTATCCGGCTGAAGCTGAAAAAAGACGGCCTGCCGGACGCGTATTCTAAGGTGACTTCCCGGGAGGATTTTGCTGTGCTGATGGACTATGTCCGAAAATCAGCGGTGGAGATTGACCAAAAAATCCATGCCGGAGAAATCTCCATCGCGCCGGCCCAGGACGGCAGTGAAAAGGCCTGCGCCTTTTGCCCGTACAATGACGTTTGCCTGTTCGACGGCAAGGGTGTGCAGGGCTGTAAGGACGCAAAAGCCGCTTGGGAAAAAATGAAACAGGAGGTGGAGGAATGAGCGGGACAAAATGGACGGCGGATCAGAAAGCGGCCATTTATACGGCCCGGGCGCAGGATGGGAGCCGGTGTAACATCCTGGTCAACGCTGCGGCCGGATCCGGGAAAACGGCGGTTTTAGTAGAGCGGATCATTCAAAAGCTTATTCCGAACCCCTACGATCCGGAGACCATCGACGTTGACCGGCTTTTGGTGGTAACCTTTACCAACGCGGCAGCGGCAGAGATGCAAAGGCGTGTTTCCGACGCACTGTTAAACGCTTTGTCCGGCGCGGGGCCGGCCCTGGCCGCCGTTTTGAAACGGCAGATCACACTGGTAAACCAGGCGGATATTACGACGATTGACGCGTTTTGCTTAAAAGTTGTACGCAATTACTTTCATTTACTAGACATTGATCCCAATTTCACCATTGCTTCCGAGGCGGAGCTTTCACTGATGCGGGACGAGGCCATGGAAGAACTGTTTGATCAGCTGTATGCCGCGCGGGATCCAGGATTTCTGGATTTGGCCTGCAAATATGCTGACAGCCGGGACGACAGTGGCCTGGCTAAGCTGGTTCAGCAGATTCATGGGTTTATACAGTCCATGCCGGATCCGGCCCAGTGGCTTTTGGAAAAATGCGGGATGTACCGGCTGGACGGCGGTCCGGAAGCCTGCCCCTGGCTGCAGTATGCCTGCGGGGAAAAGGACAGGCTGCTGGCCTGGGCCTGCGGTACGTTATTGTCTATGCTGGAAACAATGTGCCATACCTGCGGTGAGGCGGTCCAGGGCCGGGAGGCGCTGTTGGAGTGGCTTCGGGAGAATCCGCCGGGAACCGGCCCGGTATCCGAAGCGTGGAAAAGCTATTACCAGGCGGCGTATACCGATTATTTCCAGTTGGAAGCGATTGCCGGGATGGACTGGGACGCGGCCTGTGGAGCGCTCCGGAGCTTGGCCTTTGCCCGGATCAATGCCCGGGGGCTGGCCTTCCGGGAAGAAGCGGAGGCCATCAAGGGGCAGTTTACCCTGGTACGGAAAACCATCATGGAAAAATTGCTGAAGATTGTCAGCGCGCCTATGGCGGAGCTCACTGGTCTTCTCCGGGAAGAGCTCTATCCGACGGCGGCGGAGCTGGCGGAGCTTGTGCTGCGGTTTGACGCAATCTATCAGGAAAAGAAAAATAAAAAAGATGTTTTGGAGTTTTCGGATATCGAGCATTTATGCCTGCGGCTGTTCCGGGAACACCCAGATGTGGCGGAGGTGTTCCGCAGTCAGTATGACGAGATCCTCATGGACGAGTACCAGGACTCCAACGCCTTGCAGGAAGCGATTTTTTCCGCTATTGCCAAGGGGGATAATATGTTCATGGTGGGGGATATGAAGCAGAGCATTTATCGGTTCCGCAGCGGTGATCCCACCATTTTTAAGAGCAAAAATGATACATACAGCAAGGATGCTGACGCGAAAAACAGGAAGATCATCCTGTCTAAAAATTTTCGCAGCCGGCTGGAGATATTAGCGGGCGTCAACGCGGTGTTTACCCGGCTGATGTCTGAGGAAGCCGGGGAGATGGAATACGACGAAGACCAGCGACTGCATTTGGGCGATGAAACCTATACCCAGGAAAACCCGGATTACCGGCCGGTGTGCGTGGCGATTGAGGGCCGGACAAAGCACGGGGAGGACGAGGATGAGCTGGAGAACGCCCGGCTGGAAGCCCGATATATCGCCCGGAAGATTCGGGAATTAAAGGACAGCGGATTTTTGATCCGGGATATGCAGACGGTGCAGGAGCCGGATCCGGAAGCCGGCGGCTTCCGGACTGTAAAAAAAGCGGTTTACCGGCCCATCGAAAATCGGGATATTACGATTTTAATGTCCTCCTACAAGGCTTCAGCCAGTATTTATGTAGAGGAGCTGGGGGCGTTCGGCATTGCCTGCTTTGCGGAAACCGGCGGATATTTTGAACGGAATGAAATCAAAATCATGTTGGCTCTGATTAAGATTATCAACAACCCGGACCAGGATATTCCATTGCTGAGTGTCCTGCGGTCTCCCATTGGGGGCTTTTGCGATTCGGAGCTGGCCCAGATCAGGCTCTGCGCAAAGGGCGGGTTTTACGGCGCCTTAAAGGCCTGCGCCGCGAGGGAAGGGCGCCTGGCCGGCCGGTGTGCGGAATTTGTTCAAAAGCTGGGGCGCTGGCGGGAATATACAAAATATATGTCCAGTGACAGGCTGCTGTGGACACTGTATGCGGAAACGGAGTTTTATACCTTTGTGGGTGCGCTGGAAGGCGGGGAAGATGCGCAGGCCAACCTGCGGCTGTTGTTCCAGCGGGCCCGGCTGTTTGAAAGCTCCGGCTATAAGGGATTGTTCCATTTTTCCCGGTATATCAGCCGGATCCGCAAGAAGGAAGAGGATCTCAGCACGGCGGGGCAGCTGGGAGAAGGCCATGATGTGGTGCGGCTGATGACGATCCACAAAAGCAAGGGACTGGAGTTCCCGGTGGTCTTTTTGGCCGGCACAGGGAAACGGTTTTACAGCCGGGATGATCAGGGGCCGGTCCTGCTCCATAAAACGCTGGGGGTGGGAATGGACTATGTCAATTTTGAAGAAAGCTATAAAATGCCCACCATCGCCAAAACGGCCGTGGCGGCGGCAATCCGCCGGGAAAGCGTATCGGAAGAAATCCGGAAGCTGTATGTGGCCCTGACCCGGGCAAAGGAAAAGCTGTTTGTCACTGGCGTGGTCGCTGGCCGGGACGCATCTAACCCAGATAAATTCGCTAAAAGCGGCCTAGCCCGGGAAGAGACAAACTGGGACGGTTTGCTGGAAGACCCGGCGGCGGTATTTGCGCCAGAAGCCGTGCTGGAATCTAGACGGTTTATTGATTGGGTGGCGCCGACGGCCAGAGTTTCCGAAGAATGGATTTACGAGCCTGTCTCCTGGGATGAAGCGGCATCCGGGGCCTATGTAGTGCCGGAGGCGGAGGCGCAGGATTCGGATGATCGCCTGGCAGAGATTACCGAGATGCTGGATTTTACCTATCCGTATACGATTCCCCGGGACATGCCGACAAAAATCGCGGTCACCGCATTGGAACGGGCCGGCGGCTGGCAGGATTTGGAATCCCAGCTTCGGCCGGTACCGGATTTCCTGACGCAGGCGGCCCCTGTGACGGCTGCGGCGGCGGGGACAGCGCTGCATACAGCTATGCAGAAGATCCCGCCGGTAAATGGGATGGACCTGGATTATATCCGGGAATGGATCGACAGGCTTACGGAGCAGGGTGAGCTGACATCGGAAGCAGCAAAATGTGTCAGCCCGGAAAAGATCCTGCGGTTTTATAGGACAGAGCTGGGAAAACGTCTGCTGGCCAGTCCCCGGGTTTGGCGGGAGCAGCCCTTTGAGGTGGCGGTCCCGGCGGAACAGGCCGGCTTTGCCTGCCCGGGGGAAACCTTGATCCTCCAGGGGGTGATCGACTGCTTTTTTGAAGAAGCGGACGGCTTGGTACTGGTAGACTATAAAACAGACTGGTATCAGGATCCGGCGGAGATTTTGAAAAAATATGTCCGGCAGCTGGCGTATTATACAGAGGCTTTGGAGACAATTTTGAAAAAAACAGTAAAAAATAAATATTTGTACTTGTTTTATCAAGAAGATGTGGTAGAATGGAAGATATCATAAAAGGGGGAGAACGTGTGTATGGAAGAGACCAGACTGGAGCATAGCGGACGCCATTCGCATTCGGCCCGCCAACACGGCGCCGGCAGCCGGCGGGGGGCGTTGGAGCAGAATAAGAACCTACGCCGGGAGCAGATGTGGCAAAATGGAAAGCGGATCATATTTCTTGTCGTAACACTGGGTTTTATCGCCGGCATAGTGTACCTGCTGACCGTCCCGGAGGAAGAGCTGCCCTTTGGAAAGAGAGACCCTGCCCCGGAAACGGAGCGGATCCAGCAGCTTGAGCGGGAGATTCAGCGGCTGAATGAGGAGCTGCGTCAGTATCGAAACGGGCAGCTTCCGGCTGCTGCGGAGGAGTAAAGCCATAAGCCCCTGCCCAAACAGGGGCTTATGTAAAAATTTAAAAAAAGGGCTTGACTTCCTGTATATTCAATGGTATAATATGAGGGCTAAGGGTTAGCTTCTTTTTTTATGTTTAAATTTGGCGCCCTGGATTCGATACGAATTAAAAGACGGAGGTGTAAACAATGCGGGTAAAGATCACGTTGGCTTGCTCGGAGTGTAAGCAGAGGAACTACAATACAATGAAGAACAAAAAAAATGATCCTGACAGACTGGAAATGAATAAGTACTGCCGGTTCTGCAGAAAGCATACGCTTCATAAGGAAACAAAATAAATCAGGATAAGGAGTGCAAAAGATGGCTGAAACAACCAATCAAACTGCGAAAAAGCCAGGCGTTTTCACAAGGATTTCCAAGTATTTCAAGGAAACTAAGGCGGAAATGAAAAAGGTTTCCTGGCCGGGCAGAGAGCAACTGATCCATAATACTCTGATCATCTTGGTTTTCATCGCAATCGTTACGATCATCCTGTCCGTATTGGATGTTGGGTTCGCGAAGCTGTTCCAGTGGGTGACCCAATTATTCTGATCGTAAAGGAGAATCGATATGGCTGAAGAAGCAAAGTGGTTTGTCGTTCACACGTATTCCGGTTACGAAAACAAGGTGAAAGCAAATATCGAAAAATCGGTTGAAAACCGCGGCTTCCAGGACCTGATCCAGGCGGTGGAGGTGCCGCTTGAGGATGTGATCGAGGAGAAAAACGGCGAAAAAAAGACCGTGAAGAGAAAGGTTTTTCCTGGTTATGTTGTCATTAAAATGGTGATGACAGACGAAAGCTGGTACGTTGTCCGCAACACCCGGGGCGTCACAGGCTTTGTGGGCCCTGGCTCCAAGCCGGTTCCGCTTTCTGATGAGGAGGTTGAGCGGATGGGCGTGGAAAAGGTGCGTCCGGCAGATATCGGGATCAGCATCGGCGATCATGTCAGTGTCAAGTCCGGTCCGCTGGAGGGCTTCTCCGGTGTGGTGGAAGAAATTGACGAGACCCGCCGTAAGCTGGTGGTTCGTGTGTCTATGTTTGGACGGGAAACCCCGGTGGAAGTCGATTACAATCAGGCAGAACAAATGGATTAACATGTTTATAGGCGCGTTTTGCGTTTATATATCCCTCTGGTAACAGTGGGAGGACAGGCATTGTCCGTTAATTACCACATTATGGCGGTATTATATACCGCTGATTTTAAGGAGGTGGCCATTTCTATGGCACAGAAAATCGCAGGTTACATCAAATTACAGATTCCGGCCGGTAAGGCGACCCCGGCTCCCCCGGTAGGTCCGGCGCTGGGTCAGCACGGCGTGAACATTATGCAGTTCACCAAGGAATTCAACGAAAAAACAGCTAAGGACGCAGGTCTGATTATCCCTGTTGTGATCACAGTGTACGCAGACCGCTCATTCTCCTTTATCACCAAGACGCCGCCGGCGGCTGTATTGCTGAAAAAAGCATGCAAAATCCAAAGCGGCTCCGGTGTTCCGAACAAGACCAAGGTTGCGACGATCAGTAAGGCTGACCTGCAGGCGATCGCCGAGCAGAAAATGCCCGACCTGAACGCGGCAAGTGTGGAAGCAGCCATGCGTATGATTGCCGGCACGGCAAGAAGCATGGGAATTGTTGTCGGCGACTAATCGCGGCAGCACTGAATTCAGTGGGAGAGGGAAGACCCTTGATTGACCACATAAGGAGGAAATAAAATGTTTAGAGGAAAAAAATATCAGGACAGCGCAAAGTTAGTTGACCGTTCCAAGCAGTATGACGCGGCGGAAGCACTGGACCTGGCTGTAAAGACCGCAAAGGCGAAGTTTGATGAAACCGTTGAAATTCACGTAAAGCTGGGCGTTGACTCCAGACATGCCGACCAGCAGGTTAGAGGCGCTATCGTACTGCCCCACGGCACTGGCAAAACCTCTCGGGTACTGGTATTCGCAAAGGGCCCCAAGGCCGAAGAAGCGCAGGCGGCCGGCGCGGATTATGTTGGTGAAATGGAATTAGTATCGAAGATCCAAGGCGAAAACTGGTTTGATTTTGACGTTGTGGTGGCGACCCCAGATATGATGGGCGTTGTAGGCCGTCTGGGTAAGGTTTTGGGCCCCAAGGGTTTGATGCCGTCCCCCAAAGCCGGTACCGTAACCATGGACGTAACCAAGGCTGTACAGGAAATTAAAGCCGGTAAAATTGAGTATAGGCTGGATAAAACCAATATTATCCACTGCCCCATCGGAAAGGTTTCCTTTGGCGTGGAGAAATTGACAGAAAACTTTAATGCGCTGATGGGCGCGATTATCAAGGCAAAGCCGTCCGCGGCGAAAGGCCAGTATCTGCGCAGCGTTGTGGTAGCTTCCACAATGGGCCCTGGCATTAAGGTAAACAGCGCAAAAATTTCTGGTTGATTTGAAATTTAGCCTTGACATTGTATACAACGTGTGATATAATGTCATATGTTAATGATCCGTAGACAGTCGGCAGGGGTATTCCCGTAAGGCCTACCGAGGACGCTTGATATAGGATAAGGTAGTTATGACTATATAGGAGCTCTTTGCTGTCTGCGGCAAAGGGCTTTTCTTTTTGAAAAGCGCAGATTACTGGGAGGTGAACACAAAAATGCCAAGTGAAAAAATTCTGGAAGCGAAAAAGGCACAGGTTGCTGAGATCGCGGAGGTTTTGAAGGGCGCTACAACAGGTGTGCTGGTGGATTACCGGGGCCTGACAGTAGAGGAAGATACAAAGCTGAGAAACGATCTCCGTGCGGCCGGTGTGAAATACTTTGTCGTAAAGAATACATTGCTTCGCTTAGCAACAAAGGAAACAGGCCTGGAAGAGTTGGACGAGATCCTGCATGGGCCGACAGCATTAGCAGTGTCAGAGGATGCCGTTGCGCCCGCAAAGGTATTGGCTGATTTTGCGAAGGACAATGAGAAGCTGGAGATCAAGTCCGGTTTCATGGACGGCAAGGTTATGTCAGTGGATGAGATCAAGACGCTGGCAAAAACACCCAGCAAGGAAACGCTTATCGCCAAGATCATGGGCAGCCTGAATTCCCCGGTTTCCGGCCTGGTCAGATTGCTCAATACCATCGTAGAAGGCGGCACCGAAATTTCCGACCTGATTGCCAAGAAAGCAGGCGAGGCTGCGCCGGAATCAGAAGCAGCTCCGGTGGAAGAAGCGCCGGCTGAAGCGGCTCCCGCAGCAGAGGCTGTTGAGGAAGTAAAGGAAGAAACAGCAGAGCCGGCAGGCGACGCTGAATAAATTTGAAAAGTAAATAGGAGGTCAAAAAAATGGCAGACGTACAGAAAATTTTAGATGATATCAAAGAATTGAAGTTATTGGAAGTAGCGGAACTGGTTAAGCTGATGGAGGAAGAATTCGGCGTATCTGCTGCGGCTCCGGTTATGGTAGCCGGTGCGGTTGCTGCTGAGGGCGGCGCGGCTGCTGCTGAGCAGACTGAGTTCGAGGTTATTTTGGCAGAAGCAGGCGCTTCTAAGCTGAATGTAATCAAGGTTGTCAGAGAGCTGACCGGCCTGGGCCTGAAGGAAGCAAAGGCGCTGGTAGACGAAGCGCCGAAGTCCTTGAAGACAGATGTTGCGAAGGAAGAAGCAGAGGCCATGAAGGCAAAGCTGGAAGAAGCCGGCGCAAAGGTAGAACTGAAATAAGGCTGTTTCTGATAAACTGTACGGGCAGTGCCGCTCTTGGGGCGGCATAGCCTGTTTATGCCGACGCATAGCATGAATGGAGAATAGCGATGATTATTGACCTGTCCGAAGTGATGAAGGACTATGGCGGAAAGGTTCAGATTTCCGGCGATGTTTTCATGGAGGATGTGGCGTTTTTAGGTGAAACATTCTCTTTTGACGCACCTCTGCATATGGAAGGCAGTATTACCAACAACACAAAATCCCTGGAGCTGAAAGCAAAGGTCACCGGCGAAACCGGTGTGCATTGCGCGCGGTGCGGAAAACCTTTGACGGTTCCAGTCCGGTTTTCCGTTCGGGAGATTTTGGCCCGGGACGACGGGACGGTTTCTCATGACGAGGACATAGTGTTGTTTTCGGGATACACGTTTGATGTAAAGGATATTATAGTCAATAGCTTCCTGATGCAGGCTTCGGGCAAGTATCTTTGCCGGGAGGACTGTAAGGGACTGTGCCCGAAATGCGGAGCTGATCTGAATGCGGGCGAATGTGGCTGTCAAAGGGAGGATATTGATCCGCGATGGGCAGCGTTAGCAGAGATAATGAAGGAAACATCTGATACCGAATAGGAGGTGTGATAGCGATGGCAGTACCTAAGGGTAAAGTATCGAGATCAAGACGTGATAAAAGACGGGCAAATTGGAAGCTGACAGTTCCGGGCATGGTAGAGTGCCCCCAGTGCCACGAATTTAAAATGCCTCACCGGGTTTGTAAGGCTTGCGGCTATTACAACGGCAAAGAGGTTATTAAGGTTTCAAAGGATTGATTGTCAGGAGCCGTGCGGCGGATACATCGTGCGGCTCTTTTTGTCTGCGCAGGTTTTTGAGGAGAGGTTCAAATGGGCTATATTGAAACCCTGCGCCGTTCCATCGGTCATGATCCGATTATCATGGTCGGCGCTACGGTGCTGTATATCAATGCAAACAATGAGATCCTGATGCAGCTGCGGGCGGATACCCATGACTGGTCGCTGCCTGGGGGCAGCATGGAGATCGGGGAGAAGGTTGAGGAGGCCGCGAAGCGGGAACTATATGAGGAAACCGGCCTGCGGGCAGAAAAAATGGATTTGATCCATGTATTCTCCGGACCGGAATATTTCTACACATATCCCAACCAGGATCAGACCGATACTGTGATCGTCCTCTACCGGGCCGGCGGTGTCAGCGGGGAAATGCGGATCAACGACGGTGAAAGCCTGGCGCTTCAATTTTTTCCCTATGACCATTTGCCCGCCCCGTTAGAAACGCGGACCACCCAAATGTTTAAAGAATTGTCTGCAATGGGTTATTTTGAAAAAAGTTTGTAATTAAAATGAAATATTTGCATAAATTTGCTGGACATTTGAGAAAATTATGGTATAATAGTATAGATGTGAGCATACAACAATTGCTTGAAAATGAACAGGAGGAGAAACAATGGGAAAAAAGTATGTTTATTTATTCTCTGAGGGCAACGGCTCTATGAGAGAACTGCTTGGTGGAAAGGGTGCGAACCTGGCTGAAATGACCAATCTGGGAATGCCCGTTCCCCAAGGCTTTACGATTTCCACGGAGGCCTGCACACAGTATTATGCTGATGGTGAGAAGATCAACCCGGAGATCCAGGCGGAAATTATGGAATATATTGGTAAAATGGAGGAGATTACCGGCAAAAAGTTCGGTGATCTGGAAAACCCGCTGCTGGTTTCCGTTCGTTCCGGCGCGCGGGCTTCCATGCCTGGTATGATGGATACCATCCTGAACCTGGGCTTAAATGACGAGGTGGTAGAGGCTTTTGCGAAAAAGACTAACAACCGCCGGTTTGCTTACGATTCTTACCGTCGGTTTATCCAGATGTATTCCGACGTGGTTATGGAAGTGGGCAAGAAGTATTTTGAACAGCTTATTGACGAGATGAAGGAAAAGAAGGGTGTGACCCTGGATACCGAGCTGGATGCTGATGATCTGAAGACGCTGGCGGAACAGTTCAAGGCTGAATATAAAGCGAAGATCGGCCAGGATTTCCCCTCAGATCCGAAAGAGCAGCTGATGGGCGCTGTGAAGGCTGTTTTCCGTTCTTGGGACAACCCTCGTGCCATCTACTACAGAAGAATGAACGATATCCCCTCCAGCTGGGGTACAGCTGTTAACGTACAGCAGATGGTATTCGGCAACATGGGCGATACCTCCGGTACCGGCGTTGCCTTTACCAGAAACCCGGCTACGGGTGAGAAGAAGCTGTTTGGCGAGTTCCTGATGAACGCGCAGGGCGAAGACGTTGTTGCCGGCGTGCGGACGCCCCAAACCATCGACCAGCTGAAGGAAGTTATGCCGGACGCGTATAACCAGTTTGTTGAAATCTGCGGGAAGCTGGAAAAGCATTACCGGGATATGCAGGACATGGAGTTTACTATTGAAGATAAAAAGCTGTTCATGTTGCAGACCAGAAATGGTAAGCGCACAGCGGCGGCTGCCCTGAAGATCGCCTGCGATCTGGTAGACGAGGGCATGATCACAGAAAAAGAAGCCGTTTGCATGATTGACCCGAAACAGTTAGACGCTTTGCTGCATCCCCAGTTTGAGGCTGCTGCGCTGAAGGCTGCCAAGCCGGTTGCGCAGGCTTTGGCCGCGTCTCCCGGCGCCGCCTGCGGTAAGATCGTATTCACCGCTGAGGACGCTACAGAGTGGGCGAAGCGGGGCGAAAAGGTAGTTCTAGTCCGTCTGGAAACCTCTCCGGAGGATATTGAGGGTATGCACTACTCTCAAGGGATCCTGACTGTCCGCGGCGGTATGACCTCTCACGCGGCTGTTGTTGCCCGGGGTATGGGCACTTGCTGCGTATCTGGCTGCGGTGAGATCAAGATGGACGAAGAAAATAAGAAGTTCGAGCTGGCTGGCCGGACATACAAGGAAGGCGACTGGATTTCTTTGGATGGCTCTACCGGGAATATCTACGGCGAAGCAATCCAGACCGTAGAGGCTTCCATCGGCGGTGAGTTTAAGCGGATTATGGATTGGGCGGACAAGTACCGCCAGATGGAGGTCCGCACGAACGCGGATACGCCGAAGGACGCGAAGCAGGCTGCGAGCTTTGGCGCTGAGGGCATCGGCCTTTGCCGGACGGAGCATATGTTCTTTGAAGGCGACAGAATTGCGGCGATCCGTGAAATGATTTGCTCTGATACGGTTGAGCAGCGTGAAGCCGCTTTGGCGAAGCTGGAGCCCATGCAGCAGGGAGACTTTGAGCAGCTGTACGAGGCGATGGAAGGCAAGCATGTAAATATCCGGTTCCTGGATCCCCCGCTGCACGAGTTTGTTCCCACTGATGAAAAGGATATCGAATTGCTGGCAAAGACCCAGGGCAAGACGATCGAAGATATTAAGGCGATTATTGCTTCCCTCCATGAGTTCAACCCCATGATGGGCCACAGAGGCTGCCGTCTGGCGGTTACCTATCCGGAAATCGCGGCTATGCAGACAAGAGCTGTTATTAAGGCTGCCATCAATGTATCCAAGAAGCATGCAGACTGGAACATTGTACCGGAAATCATGATCCCGCTGGTTGGTGAGGTAAAGGAATTGGCCTTTGTAAAGAAGGTCGTTGTGGATACAGCGAATGCAGAAATCGAAAAGGCTGGCTCCAACTTGAAGTATAAGGTTGGTACTATGATTGAAATCCCCAGAGCCGCGCTTCTGGCGGATGAGATTGCGAAAGAAGCGGAGTTCTTCTCCTTCGGTACAAACGACCTGACCCAGATGACATTTGGCTTCTCCCGTGACGACGCAGGCAAGTTCCTGGACGCGTACTACGAGAATAAGATTTATGAGTCTGATCCCTTTGCGCGGCTGGATCAGAATGGCGTAGGCAAGCTGGTAAAGATGGCGGCGGAAGCTGGTAGGGCGACACGGCCTGACATCACGCTGGGTATCTGCGGAGAGCACGGCGGTGATCCGTCTACTGTAGAATTCTGCCATAATATTGGCCTGACCTATGTTTCCTGCTCCCCGTTCCGTGTGCCCATCGCCAGATTGGCTGCGGCACAGGCTGCAATTAAAAACCCGAGAAAGTAATTGCAATATAGACCGATCCCGGCGTTTAGGTGATGGTAATCAGGAAGTATGCAAAATAATTCCCGTTTACCGCAAGCAGGGTGTGAAGCAAAAGAGATACAGACTATAAAAGTCTGTATCTCTTTTGTCATATGCAAAAATTTAAAGCAATTCAGCCTTTATTTTATGCGGATTTCAGGGTTCAAAAACAGTAAAGCAATGTGTTTTATTCGCACACCCGGAAACCGCTTTTTTTACGTTCTTCTCATACAATTGGGCATTTAGAATCTTGTGACACCAATCAATTCAGGTTTTCAACAAACAAAAGCGTGGAAGTAATAAAGTTTGTCTACGCCTCAAATAACGTTCAATATGCCCGCAAAAGAGCAGCCATAGCTAGCTGCTTTCAAAGGCTTTAACCTGTCAAAATCAATTGTTCCGTTTAAGCAAACGCCCGGTACAGGAAGGTTACAATCTGCCCGCGGGTACAGGTATCATCCGGTGAGAAGCTGGTATCGCTGGTACCTGCAGTTACGCCCTGCTCTAATGCCCAGTTGACAGCATCGGAGGAAACGTCGGAAAAGCCGGCCTGCGCCGCGCCGGGACTGCCGGCCTGTTTCCACATAAATTCGACCGCCATCAGGCGGGTGCAGGGGGATCCCGGATCAAAGAGGGTGCCTTCCGCCATGCCGTTTTCAGCGGCCCAGGCAGCTGCTTTAGCATAATAGGTGTCGGCCGCTACATCAGAGAACGCAGATATGTTCTGCGGCTCGGGCGAACCGGCTGCCCGCCACAAAAATGTAATGATCTGCGCTTTGGTGCAGGTATCATCCGGCGAGAATGTCGTGTCGCTGGTGCCACTGGTGATGCTTTGCGCCACTGCCCACTCCACCGGGGCGGCATAGTAGGCGTCTGCGGTTACATCGGCAAAGCCGGTTCTGCTGGGTGCCGCGTTCCCCATCCCTTCAAAGATCGCATAGGTCGCATGCCCATCCGAATTGTCACCCTTTGCAAAGGCATAGTAGCCGCCGTAAGTGTCATTTTCATGGATATCTGGCTGCAGCGGCTGCCCGGACTTGTCGCGGAACAGGCCGATGATTTCCCGGATCTTATCTTCTTCCAGGCCGTCAATGCGGATCACACCGGAGTAGCCTTCTTCGTCTGCCACTTCAATGCTCCCGCCCGTCAGGCTGTACATACCGTCCAGCGTCTTCCCCGTAAAGCCCATGGAAAACCCGCTCGCTTTGATGCTGCCGCTTTCCATGGTCAGTCCCCAGCAGGAAAAGCTGTCTTCTACGCTGAGGGTCACATCCCGGAAAATGACTTTATCCAGTTGGACGCTTTTGCAGTCCAGTGTCCCCGGACCGGTAAAAGTAACAACCTTTCTCTGGGAATCTTTGATGGAAAACCCGCCGCCGTAGATGATACCGATATTCCCGGCCTTGTTCTGTGTCCCGTCTTGCACTATAAAGGTAAAATCCTTTTCCGGGTTATTGAGTTGAATTTGATCCATTTTTACGCCGTATTCTGATTCGCCGTAGGTACTTTGAACCCCATTTAAGGTCATGGTGTAGTTCCCGTCATAGCTCCAGCCGTCCCCGGAGGATGGCTCGTCAAACGAATAGAAATTTTCCGCCAGATAAAACCCAACCTGCCGCGGCCCGTATGGGTCGTCTGCCATGGCTGGCAAAGTAAAGCCCACACATAAGGCCAGCGCCAAAAGGAAAGATAAAATTTGTTTCTTCATCATAAAACCTCCTGTAATTGGTTTATTCTATTTGCATATTAAGAAAACTGCCGGTAAAGGAAAGTGAGGATTTCCCCGCGGGTACATTCCCGGTCAGGCGTAAAAGTAGTTTCACTGGTACCGCTGGTAATGCCCTCTTTGACCGCCCAGACAGCGGCAGCCGCAAACCAGTTCCCAGCTGAGACATCAACAAAACCGGCACTTCCAGCCACGCTTGGCGTCCCGGCCAGCCGGTACAGGAAGGTGACCGCCTGCGCCCGCGTGACCGTATCGTTTGGGCTAAAGGTAGTGTTACTCGTGCCGCTGGTCACACCTGTTTCTACTGCCCATTGAACCGCCCAGCGGGCATCGCGGTTGGATATGGAATCGGAGATATCGGTAAAGGGGTTGTTGTCAATGTCGGCAGGCTGCGGGGAGCCGGAGAGCTTCCAGAGATATTCGACAATCTCCTGCCGTGTACAGCCCTTGTCTACATCCAGCGGACCAAACACATCCATACCATACCCTTCCAGCTGCTGGCAGGTAGCCCAGGCAACGGCGTCATAATAGAAAGCGCCTTCTTTGACATCGGAGTAGTAAAGGGGCTTGCCAAGAAAACTGCTGGTGACGTTTACCCGGCATTGGGCGCTGGCCTCCCCGGTACGGCTTTCAGCATAGATATTCGCATAACCGTCTGCCACGGCTGTTACCCGGCCGTTTTGATCCACCGTGGCAACGGAAGGATCCTCGCTGCGCCAGGTGACATCCTGCGGCGCGGTGCGGGGCTGTACATACGACAGAAGCCGCACCTCTTCCGTGGGCATCAGCTCCACATAATAAGCGGATAAATTGATGTCCATTGGTATGGGGCCGCTCGTTTCGTCATAGACCGTTATGGTGCCGAAAACGCTGTAATATTTCCCGTTCACAGGCTCGGCGGTTATTGCCTTAAAGGTGGCCGTGCCGGGGGATACGCCGGTAATCTTACAACTGTTCCTGCTGCCGGAGATGGTGGCAATGGAAGGGTCGTCAATTTCCCAGACAATCGGGTATTCGGGTGCGCCCTGCGGCCGGAAGTATACGGTGGTGTACAGATTTTCGCCCACCTCGACGGAATATCCACCCTCAAGATCAGCCAGCGCCAGGCTCTCCAGTTCGACGCTTTGTTCCACAGTCACGGCCACTTCAGCGCTGTAGCTGGAAAAGCCCAGCGTCAGGGTTGCACTGCCCGCGCCTGCTGCAATCACGCAGACCCCGCCGTTTTCCATGGTAAGGGTTGCTACGCTTTCGTCGCTGGTGCGGATGATATCAGGCATAACAGGGGTGTCGCCGTTGCAGACATAAACAATCACCTTCTCGCCGGTTCCCATGTGCAAATCCGTTTCGCTCAGCTGGAGGTCGATGTACTGTTCTGCTGTCTCGATGGAAAAGAAAAAGCTTTCCTGCCCGGAAGACGGGGTGCTCTCCGGCGTACCGGCGGCAGCAGTGAAATTCTGCACCCAGTAGGTATGCCCCGCAAGGTCGCGGACGCAGGCAATGCCAACGGATGCGTATTTTTCATTCATCATGTTGGCGTAGTGGCCGGACGAATCATACCAGCTCTGGGTCACAGCTGCAGGGGTAGCGCTGCCGCCGGGGTCGCGCAGGATATTTTCCGCCATGTCCTGCTTTTCATAAGCGGCGCCGTCCGGCCGTGCAGTATCAAAATCCTGCCCGTCCGGCCGGGTGTGGCTGAAGTAAACCGCGCACTCGGCCGCACGCTGCAGAGCCATTTCCATCATGGCCGCATCCATCACCAATTCCCCAATACCCGCTTCCCGGCGGAGCGCATTGAGCTCCTCCAGCGCCGCATAGGCCGCGGAGTAGTCCACCTCTAAATCCACTTTCACCGTAACGGTGGAGTCGGCCCATGCAGGGACTGCCAGCCCCAAACAGAAAACCAGCGTCAAAACCAGGGACGCAATCCGTTGTTTCATAAAAAATCCTCCTCTTTTATTTTTCCTGAGTTGCTTTGAATGCAAAAAACACACCAATACCTACGCATAAATCTAGCGTAAGCATGGCGCGTTTTTAAATCTTTTTAACAAAGAAGAAAAGGGCGAAAAGACAACTATGTATGCAAGAATATTACACGAGTTCATAGCGTTGCCAACCACCTTTACCGTATAAAATTACATAAAAATTATATCACATAAATCCACTGATGTCAAATTGGCAGGCAGCTGGATATTCTGATTTTACAAAAATCCCTCCGATGTTTTATAAAGAAGAAAAGGGCGAAAAGACAACTATGTATGCAAGAATATTACACGAGTTCATAGCGTTGCCAACCACCTTTACCGTATAAAATTACATAAAAATTATATCACATAAATCCACTGATGTCAAATTGGCAGGCAGCTGGATATTCTGATTTTACAAAAATCCCTCCGATGTTTTATAATGAAGGCTGCCAAAACAGCATTTCAGAATTGACCCCCACCATTGTCAACGAGTTTGTCAAGGAAAGCATTGTCTATGTCCCTGATAAATCCAAGGAAAACAGATTGTTACAATTTGTATTTAACTTTATCGGCGAATTTATCCTGCGGGATAGCTGTTCCACTAATAGGCATACCGTACTGCTGCGTTGAAAGGGCGCTGGAAAACAAAATATTTGTATATGATCCGCATTTTTCAAAAGACAAAAGAAAACAAGGGCCTTAGTTATAAGACCGTATGGCCAGGCTGTTTCATAGCTGATACCAGCACTGGGGAAGGGAACCGCTGCCGGCGCACCGCGCGAAACCGTAAATTGTCCGAAAAAAACAGCGGCGGCTGAACCTTGGCCGCCGGTATACAGTTTGCGAAGTTTTAGTACAAAAAAATGGTACAGCCATTCTGCGGCCATACCATTTTCCCCGTAAGTACGGGGCTTTTCTGGTGGAGATAAGGAGGATCGAACTCCTGACCTCTTGAATGCCATTCAAGCGCTCTCCCAGCTGAGCTATACCCCCAAATTGAGACGAAGTATTATGTAGGTTTGGTGGAGATGACGGGAGTTGAACCCGTGTCCGAAAACAAGTCCGCCCTGGTTTCTACGAGTGTAGGCAATGGTCAAATTTCCCGCTGCGAAACCCCACAGCCAAGGTTATCGCGTTGGTAGCTCCAAAGTCCTATGACGCCCAGGAGCAAAAGCGCCATATGTTCACCACTGGTATTCGCCCCTGGTCAAGCCGTGGTCCTCAAGACCGGGACGGCAGCAAAATTACGCTGCGTATGCTAATTTATTGTTAGCGTTTATTTTTAAAAATTTGGGCTGATTAAAGCGGCGCCCGCCGCTACTCGCTGCCAAAACTTCATTATCCCCGTCGAAGCCGTTGCATCCCCGAACAGATGGACAAATCGACTGTCCGCATATTATTATAACAGGAGTATGCCTAAAATGCAAGAGAAAAATGCAAAATTTTTAAACTTTTTTTTCAGCCGTTTTCTTTTTCTTCTTTTTGTTCTTGGTACAGGGCACATAGCAGCCAGGATAGAGCTGCCCGACCCCAATTTCAAAAAACCGCTCTAAATCCGCTAAGCTGTCCAGCCCGAAATCCTCCAAGATCCGAATTAGGACCATGGCACAGGCATAGGCGTCGTCCGCGGCGTGATGGTGGGAAAAACGGATCCCCAGGGCTTCCGCCAGACGATTTAGCTTATGGCTGGGCAGATCCGGATAGGCCTTTTGGGAAAGCTTGACAGTACACAGATACTGAAAGGTCGGATACTCCAGCTGAAATTGATCTAAGGTAGCCCGGAGAGCGCCTACGTCAAAGCTGGCGTTATGGGCCGCCACAATCTGGTTTTCCAGATAAGGCTGGATTTCTGGCCAATACTGGTCGAAGGTGGGCATATTGCAGACAAACTCCGGTGTGATACCGTGGATCCGGATGTTATATGCCTGGAACAAAAAAGGCTCAGGCCGGATCAGGATCTCTTTGGTCTGTACAATGACATTATTCTGCACCACACACAGCCCCATACTGCAAACGCTGTTGGGGGCGGAGGTTGCTGTTTCAAAGTCGATGGCGGTAAAATCCATGGATGACGCTTCCTTTTCTGGTAAACTGACACAGGCTGTATGCTGTACAGCCGTATTTATTGTACAATAGAATCTGTATAAAGTCAACAAAAAATACATACCATATTGACAAGATATACTAAAAAGGTGTAGAATGGAAAAAGAAGAAGGTGATGGAATTTTGAAAGAGAAAATGGATGTAACGGGAATGACTTGCAGTGCCTGCTCCGCCCATGTGGAAAAATGTGTGGCTGCGGTGCCGGGGGTAGAGCATGTCAGCGTCAATCTTCTGCAAAATGCCATGCAGGTGGAATATGACGAGAAAAAGACTTCCCGGGACAGGATCATTGCCGCTGTGCAGAAGGCCGGCTACGGCGTGAAAACAGAAGCGGCAAAGCGAGAAGCCGCGGTGGCTCCGGCAGCCAGCGAGGCAGCCCAAATGAAAAACCGTTTAATCATTTCGGTGGTTTCCCTGGTGCTGTTGATGTACATTTCCATGGGCCATATGATCGGGATTCCGCTGCCGTCCTTTCTGACCGGCACGGAAAACAGCGGCGCTTTTGCCTTTACCCAGCTTTTGCTGACGCTGCCGATCCTGTATGTAAACCGAGGTTATTTTATCAATGGTTTTAAGCGGCTGTTCCAGCGGGCGCCTAATATGGACACCCTGATTGCCCTGGGGGCCGGGGCTTCGGTAGTGTATGGCATTTACGCCATATACCAGATCATGTCGGGTCTGGGCCACGGCGATCTGCAGCTGGCCCATAGTTATATGATGGATCTGTATTTTGAGTCTGGCGGCATGATTTTGACCCTGATCACCGTAGGTAAATTTTTAGAAGCTCGGTCTAAGGGGAAAACCTCGGAAGCAATTACCAAGCTTTTAAGCCTGGCGCCCAAAACAGCCACGGTCCTCCGGGAGGGAAAAGAGGTAGAGATCCTCTCTAAGGATCTGGCTGCCGGCGATATTGTCATTGTCCGGGCCGGCGAGAGCATCCCGGTGGACGGTGTGATCCTGGAAGGGCGGTCCGCAGTGGATGAATCCGCGATCACTGGGGAGAGCATCCCGGTAGAAAAAAATCCGGGCGATACGGTTATCGGCGCAACGATGAATAAATCCGGTTATTTCAAAATGGAGGCTCAGCGGGTGGGCAGCGACACCACGCTGTCCCAGATTATCCAGCTGGTGGAGGAGGCGGCGTCTTCCAAAGCGCCGATCTCCAAGCTGGCGGATAAAGTCAGCGGGATTTTCGTTCCGATTGTCATTGCGATTGCGGTGTTTTCCGCAGCAGCTTGGCTAATCACCGGACATACCGTTTCCTTTGCGTTATCCATCGGCATTGCAGTGCTGGTGATTTCCTGTCCCTGCGCGTTAGGGCTGGCGACGCCTACCGCCATCATGGTGGGCACCGGCCGGGGGGCCAGCATGGGGATCCTGATTAAATCGGCGGAAAGCCTGGAGATTGCTCATGCAGTGAAAACGGTTGTCCTGGATAAAACCGGGACGATTACCATGGGTAAGCCCCAGATCACGGATATACTGCCCAATGGAATCGGGGCTGACGATTTGCTGGAGCTAGCCGCTTCTATAGAGAAGCCCTCGGAGCATCCGCTGGCCTCCGCTATTTTAGAGCGGGCGAAAGGCATTCAGCCGGTAACCGATTTTCAGCAGATCCAAGGCAAGGGCCTGAAGGCTAAGCTGAACGGCACGGAAATTTTAGCCGGAAACCAAAAAATGATGCAGGATTCCGGTGTGGATATCTTGGATTTTGCGCAGAAGGGCGATATACTGTCTGACGAAGGAAAAACCCCCTTGTATTTTGCCAAAGACGGCAAGCTGGCTGGCATTATTGCTGTCGCGGACGTGGTTAAGCCCACCTCCAAGGAAGCGATTGAAGGGTTTCACAGCATGGGGATTCAGGTGGTCATGCTGACTGGTGACAACAAGAAAACAGCCGCCGCCATCCAAAAGCAGCTGGGGATCGAAACGGTGATTGCCGAGGTCCTGCCCCAGGACAAGGAAGCGGAGGTCCGGCGGCTCCAGGAGGGCGGCCGAAAGGTGGCGATGATCGGCGACGGGATCAACGATGCGCCGGCACTAGCCCGGGCAGACGTGGGGATCGCCATCGGCGCGGGCACGGATGTAGCCATTGAATCGGCGGATATTGTGTTGATGAAAAGCGACCTGAAGGACGCAGTGAATGCCGTTGCCCTGAGCCGGGCGGTGATCCGGAATATCAAGGAAAATCTGTTTTGGGCGTTTTTCTATAATGTGATTGGGATTCCCATCGCTGCGGGCCTGCTGTATCCGGCGTTCCACCTGAAGCTAAACCCGATGATCGGCGCCGCCGCAATGAGCTTTAGCTCTGTGTTTGTTGTATCCAACGCGCTTCGGCTGCGTTTATTTAAACCAAAATGGATAAAGGAGAGAAAAACGATGACAAAAACAATTCAAATTGAAGGCATGTCCTGTGCGCACTGCTCCGGCCGTGTGGAAAAGGCACTGAATGCCATTGACGGCGTAACCGCCACGGTGGATCTGGAAGGGAAAAAGGCAAACGTACAGATTGCCGGCAATGTCAGCGACGACGTATTAAAGGCGGCCGTTGAGGACGCCGGCTACGAGGTTGTTGGAATTCAATAAGAAGCCAGCGGCCGGGGGATGCCCCGGCCGCTGAAAAAAGGAGAAGGATTATGGCAAAATATACATACACACCGCATGGCGTCTGTTCTGTGCAGATTGATTTTGAGGTTGAGGACGGCAAGGTAAAAGGCGTACGCTTTACCCGGGGCTGCAATGGAAATACACAGGGAATATCAAAGCTGGTGGAGGGTATGGATGTACAAGAGGTTATCCGGCGCCTGAAGGGGACAGATTGTGCCGGCCGGGGTACCTCCTGCCCGGACCAGCTGGCCCGGGCATTGGAACTGAGTTTGGAAAACTAAAAATAACTGGAATATATTTCAAATATACCGCATATAATAATAACAGACTTTATTTTTATGTGAGGTATGTTTTTATGCGAAGGATGACGGTTTTAGCAGTACTTTTGGTATTGTTTGCGGTGGCGGTGGGCAGTAAGACAAGCCTGCAGACAGCAAAAACAGGAAATCCCAATGCGGAGCTATATTTTGTGGACAGCGCTATGCTCCGGCTGGTGACCGAAGATTTTCAGGTGGGACATGTGTCCCGGCAGAAGGCCGCGGAGAAGGTATTGGAGGAGCTGATCCGGGGCCGGGATGAAAACCCGAAAATACTCCGGCTGATCCCCAATATCAAAAAGGGTATGACAGTCAAGGTAAAAAATAATGTGGCCACGGTGAACCTGACGCCGGAATTTGTAGAAGCGCACTCCGCAGAACGTCAGCATGAGCTCCTGACCGTATATGCTATTGTAAATTCCCTAACCTCCATCGACGGGATCACCAATGTGAAATTTACTATTGACGGAAAAGTGGAAAAGCGGTTTAAGGGCTTTATTGACATGCGGGAAACTTTTATTCCGGATTACTATATTTAGGCTTGCATACGGCGGCATTTTCTGATAAGATAATAAAAAATAGAAGAAGGATGTGCTCATATGGCCATTACAAAAGAAAAATATGCAGCCCTGCCGGACGGACGGGACGTTTACCAGTACAAGCTGGAGAACAGCGCGGGGCTGGCCGCGTATATCCTGGATTACGGCGGGATTATCACCAGGCTGTTGGCGCCGGACCGGCAGGGAAACCGGGTGGATGTGGTGCTGGGCTGGGATAGCCTGGAGGACTATATCCGCCACAGCGGCACATATTTCGGTGCCGCTGTGGGCCCTAACGCCA
>CBCTZG010000035.1:0-30923 GCA_965151315.1 uncultured Clostridia bacterium | reverse complement strand
GAGAGGTATTCTTTTTTGTCAAACATCATTTTTGTTTCTTAACAGGAATGCTCCTGAATTTCTTTTTGCTCCCCTAAGACCATCCGCCCGTCAATCACATCCCGTACCTGTCCGAGAGAAAGGGAATTTGCCTCTATTCGCAGGGATGAATATATAGACTTAATCCGGTTATTTTTTCTTAAATGCGGTTTTGCCTGAAGGTTACTCGTAACGCCTATCCGTCCAAGTTTTTCTGAAATGCTGGAAACAAGCGACAGCATTTGGTTTGTAATCTGAAACGGCGGAGAATACAGTTCCATAAAATCACTCCTCATAAGTATTATCTTGCGTATTATCTTAATTATACACCTTTCTGTTTCAAAAATCAATTCTTTTGCAATATCCGTAAAATAACTTTGTCAATTATGCGCCGGTATGATGTATCTGATCTTTCCCGCCTATCGCGTTCTTCTGCATGGCCTTGTATTTTGTACAAGCAGTTCCGTTATGATAACACAAATATGGACACATTGGGCTGCGTTTATCCAGCTCTAAACTGTCCAGCCCCGTCTGGCAATTCGGGCAAAGCTGTACCTGATTTTCCATTCTTTTCGCACCTTCCTTTCCGGGTTTGGGCAGCGCCCAAGTATTAAAAACAAGCTGTTTGTATATACAAACAGGAAGCTTGCCGTCGCAAAGCGACGAATTTTCCATTAACTTTCTGGGCCGCCCTTTTCCGGTCCTTGCTTTGTTCAAAAATGAAAGAAAAAAATAAACCTTGTTCCAATTTGGAATAAGGTTATAGTTCCTCCTCATATTCTCCATATTCGATGCTTTCTATGGCCGGAACGCTGGTGCGTTCCTTATCCTCTATGATCTGCGGAGCATCTATGCCGAACATATCGCTGACTTCTTCCTCAGACACCCTTTCCCCGGTTAAAGCCTCCCCGGCCGCCATTTCCATATCATGCAGCAGGTCGTCATTCAACTGTCCCGTAAAGCCGGACACTTCACAAAAATGCTCTCCGTCTTTATACAACTCCAAAAGAAAATTGTTCCCGCTCATATAATTACTATATAAATCCACATCTTCAAGCATATCCCATATCGCGTCGTTCAGCCGTTTTTCGCCCGATGTTTGAAATAGTTTGTCCAGCATTTCCTCATCCATAAAAATATAGCCGATAAATTCACCCTGCTGTCTGCCGCGCTCAGCAGCACAAGTCATTTCAGGGAACTTGCCGTCATAAAGGTAAAGGGGAATAATCGGTATATGTTTTTTCAGTTCTTTCAGGATTTTCCCTTTTTCATTTTCAAAATCGTCCATATCAACGCCTATTTCTTCCGGACGGATGCTCGATTTTTTCATCAATTCTTCCAGCAATTCTTTTTCTGAATGATAGCTGTGCTTATCGCCCAAATGATATTTGTCGTGCCAACAAATCATGCGGTTGTTTATCTCGTTTAGACGTGGGTTCTTCGGCTTGTTATCATAAAATATTTTTGCTGAAAATTTCGGCTTGGCTATCGCAATCACCTCCCAGAACCTTATTCCAATTTGGAACAAGGTTATCGTTCAAATTCTTCATCATCCCATACCGTCTTTTCTTCTATTAAATCAGATATTTGCGGGAACCCCCACTCTGTATCATACAAAGTATCTTCTAATACTGCGGTATTCAAATCACTCAACTGGCTATTGTTCACTAAAAATTCAGCAGCGCCTTTCATTTCCTGTGGATATAAAGCAACAGCATCTAAAACTGAATCTGCAAGCCGTTTACATATCTCACCCCCGAACATTTCCCTGATTTTATAAAATGAAGCATAGGTAGTTTCGTACCATCGGTTTATCTCAGTTTCAGTATCACCAATCGCTTCAAAGCCTACATATTGTTCGCCGCCTTTTACAATATCTGAAAAGAACTTCTCATAAATGTTTGCAATCTGGCTTGCAGAATCGGTCATATCTGCCAATAATCTTTCAAATTGTTCCTTACTAATCCCATGACCTGTTTTTGCCGTTTCAATAATATCATTTGGTATGTCATACAACACTTATCACTCCTATATGCGATTTTTAAATTGTTTCATTCATTTTTAAAACCTTATTCCAAATTGAAATAAGGTCACAATTCCAAATCTTCACTATCAGATTCTGCATTTTCTGAATATTCCATAACGCAATAATCCACATGATCAAATAAATGCTGATGTTCTTCGGCAGCATTGGATTTCATATCTTCCAATACATCTCTTAAATCACCAAAAAATCCCCAAAGGCTATCGGTTTCTTTGCCGTTTTCCTCAATGATATATCCATAACATTCACCGCACAGGTAATGGTCGTATATTTGTACCTCCCCTCGGAGCAAGTTTTTGGCCTCTTCTAAAGCTTCCTGATTGACCGCGCCGTATTCCTTTTCTATTTCCTCATAGCTGGCGTAAATCCATCCCACCTGCCCGGCATCCCAACGGTCATTATAGAGATAGGCATAGTCACACGACATCGTAATCCCGCTATGGTCATATAGATAAAGGGGAAGCATCACGTTTTGCCGGTTTGCTAATTCTTTAAGCGAATTGGCCGGCAATAATTCCAGTATACATTCTTTTACCATATCAGAACCTTTCAGCATCTTTGGAGGGAAACTATATTCAGTAAACCATTGACCGTTATATTCATCCTGCAGCTGCCACTCCCGTTCTGGTCGGTTATAGATAAGCCGCAGTCCACTAAGGTTGGCCTTTTTTACATAATCAATCACTTCATCTGCCGAAAGGGTATCCCGTATCATTTGTTTTAACAATTCAACCGGCTCGCCAAAATCATGTTGATCGCCAAGGTTATACCGGCTATGCCAGCAGGCCATATGTCCAAAGTTGTCATAGTCTACACGCGGATTCAAAGGTTCTTCATCATATTCTATCCTCAGCCTGTATGACGGCTGCTGTACTGTATGAACGGCAAGCATATACAACACCTCCTTTTACATCAATGACCTTGTTCCAATTTGGAACAAGGTCACAATTCTATTTCTTCACCTTCTGAGCGTCCCCGGCAATAGCTTTCCAAATCTTCGTTGTAGTCTTTCAGCACCGGGAAATCGGTCGATACCTCGTAGCCTTTGTCCTGATATTTCTTCAATAAGCTTCTTGTGGTGTATTCGCCTTTTGCCTTGTCATAAACGCCGTAGACATTGTTTCTGCCGGTTTCATCATTGTCAAGGCAAAAGTGGATTTTCTTTACAGCCGGATGGGTTTTCAAAAACTGGTCTAACGCAAGTTCCGAAACGCCGCTTAAAGAAATCCGGCTGTCCTGTTTCCAGTCAAGCCCTTCATATTGGAATAAGGTGGCATGGCTCATAGCGTCAATGGCAGCCTCAAAAACGTAAACACTGTCGCTTTTGCCTTCCATGCAAAACCCGTATTGTTTATCTGATCCGACCGCATCCATCCGAAAATGAGAATTTTGCCCCACGCTTCGCATGGCGGCATATTTCATCTCGCCATGTTCGTTATAACCGCAGAATACACAGTTATTAACAACCGAAACACTTTGCAGTATCCCGCTTTTGCAATGGGGAAAAATACAGGCATGGTTCAGTTCCGGCAATCCAACATATTTTAGTTTCCCCTCATGGTTATAGCCCAATTTCAATCCGTCTTTTTCTGTACAGCGTTCCACCAGGCCGCATCCCTGCAGCTTTGAAAAATCCGTATCATTGACAAGCTTTGCCGATGTAACCTGACCGCCGATTTGTACTTTAGCAAAGTGTTCCACACTCTCATAGATTTTCCCCTGGTTCATCAAAACGGAAATAATTTCTTTGTCAATCAGGCGCGTCTTGGATAAATACGCAAAGGTATGTCTGGTATTTCCGCTGGCCGGCGGCGCAATCAGCATTTTAGGCTTTGGCTGCTCGGCTTCTTTTGGCTTGCCGGCTGGCATCCGTTCTTCATTATGTTCTTCACCGCAGAGCAGTAATACCGCGTCCACAATGTCCATATTTTCAACCTTTGTCAAAAAACCGATTGCACCGCCGCCGATCCCTCGTGAAAACCAATGCCACAGGTTATTTTTCCGGTCTATCACAAAGCTGTCATGTTCTTTCATCCGGTAGGTATTTCCGTACTGTTTAAATTCATAGCCTCTTTGCTGTAAAAACTCCAAAACATCAATACTGGCTGCCTTTTCAAACTGACGTTGTGTAAACCGTTTTTTAGGTATATATGCTGTTTTCATAGCGTTACCCCATTTCCTTCTCGGACTCCTTTTCCACGACCTTAATATGGTATCCCAATATAATCACAAACCACTGCATAGTCCAGCTTATCAAAAAGATACCTGTATATAGATGGGTGTGTAATTTTTAACCGTTGTACCCTGTTTGGTTCCTTTTCCAAATGGCAGCCATATAAACAGCCTGTACAACCCGTTCTTTGATAACCTGAAAATGCAAGTTTCCCGTCCTGTACCTCCATAATGTCCCCGTAAAGGGAGCAGTAAGGAATTTTTGTCAATTTCAAATACTGCAAAATATCCTGCGCCGTCCAAAAGGATAGCGGGGCAGACTTTGGCTCTGTCGCATGGAAAGCGTTACAGCCTTGTTCCAACCACTTTTGCCGTCTTAATATACTTTCCTCGGCAAGTGTACCCACAATACCTGTTCTTCCGGTGTCTCTCAAATATTTTCGTATAGGCGCCTTTTTCAAATGGTAACAACAGCTATCACTAATTTGAAAAGGTGCGTCAAGCAGATACTGCCATTGTTTGGGGATACAATATTTTGATTTTGGCATTTGTCCAGTCCTCAAAAATTCTTCTGCCCTTTGTCTCGAAAAGCCAAACATACATTTCATAAAAGAAAACGGAATGGCTGAAAAATTCTCTCTCAGCCATTCCGCAGATTTTAAATGTATACCGTTTTTATACGCTTCCATACATCCCTTATATGTTTTCATCCGGTGAATATAGTTGGATACTTCCTTCGATATGACGGGATACCCATACTTTTGAATCACCTGGCTATAATTTAATTTTGGATGGAGGATATCGACGTTCTCAAAAAGTTTCACAAACTGTACAATTTCGGGAAATTCCATGGTTGTATTGACAAAAACGGCCTTGATATCAGGATATGCCCGTCTGGCTAAATCAAGCAGTACCGTTGAATCCACCCCTCCGGAAAACGATACAAAAACATTCCCTTGAAAATGTTCGTACCATTCCATAATTCTAAGCTGCGTTACACGTATTTTCCTTTCCAATGGCCAGCTTTGCATGGTTTTTAAATCTTGATATGTATAAATTGCCCTCACTCCTAACCAATTAAAAATAACCTTATTCCAATTTGGAACAAGGTCACAGTTCATTTTCATCCTCACAGGCGGAACATTCCGCATACGGCTGGTAGTCAATCTGCTCTATATCCCGCAGTGTACTGTTAAAGGCTTCATCAAGGTCTTTTTTCAATTTTGGATTGTAAAGCTGCGGGTTTTCATAATCATAAACAGCTTGACACATCCCCAAACTGCTCATCGTCCAGTCCAGTATCCTTGCCGCGCGGCGCTCCCGGTCTATCCGAAAGGTATATTCCGGTTCCCGCATTACATCCCCGTTCAGGATATAAAACAGGCACAGTGCATAGATATCATCACCAATCCTCTCAACGTACATATCGTCATGGAAATCCGCCTTGAATTTCATGTAGTCCTGATTGCCGCAAATCACCTCCGGGAACAACCCTGATAAAAATTTGTAATTCTGTTTTTCCAGATTGGAATACGGAAGAAGATCTACGGCAGATTGAATCTGCTGTTCATCATCGTTATTACTTTCAGATACATCGGTTTCCTGATCCCCAGCCTCCCGTTCTTCTTCGGCCACTTCATCCGGCCTGCCAAGGTCAAGCGCCGCATCCAGTTCTTTCTGGCGTTTCAATTTTTCTTCCAATGCTTCCGCATAGGGGAACGGTTTTTCATATTCCTCCTTTGCAAGCGTCATATTCTTTTTGTTTTCCTCTAATTTTGCCGCTGTGTTCTCAATTTCCTTATCAATGGACTTGAGCAGGTTATCCAGTTTCATCGTATTGCCGTGCGGGCTGGCCGACAGTTCGGCGGAATATGGCAAAGCGCCTTGTAAAACAAGTTTGGTTTCAAAGTTGTCCCACACCCTGTCTTGCCGCAGGCTGAGCGTAAAGCCCGCATACTGGCCGATTTCCTTTTCTTTCTCGCCAAATCGGACCGCCTTTGCCATCAGTAAAATTCTTTTCCCCGCTTCCTCGCGTTCTGTAAAGCATTTCCCGTCAACGGTCATCATAAATTCTTCCGAATGGTTCTTGTCCCGGCGTACTTTGTCCTGCTGTAACCCCTCCAGCCGTTTTTCATTGGCCGCAATTGCATTGGGGTACTGTACCATAAATTTATCCTGCAGCGTGTATCTCTGATTGTCATAGTCCGCTTTCAGCATCTGTAATTTCGATACCTCCAGGTCAACGTCCATTTTTTCTTTGATCCGTTCATCGCCAGAAGCAACCGCTTTCAATTCCGCATAGGTAATTACTGCCTCGTCAATGTCCTCACACGTCCGCTGTACGGTTTTTCCCGACTTAATCTGTGATATAAACCGCTGTTTGGTTTCTACAAGCTGCCACATGTACGCATCAAAAGTATTAGGGGATACATACCGCCTGATACTGACATCCGGGTTAATATTCCCATTTCTCAGGGCACGGCCTAACCGCTGTTCAACATCTGACGGCCTGTACGGGCAGTCTAAATCATGCTCGGCATATACGCGCGTCTGGATGTTTGTCCCCACGCCCAGCTTATTCGTGGAGCCAATAATAATGCGTTTCTCACCGCTGCGCACCTTTGCAAACAGGGCTTCGCGCTGCGCATCGTTTTTTGCATCATGCACAAAGCAAATCTCATCTTCCGGAATCCCCCTTGCAACCAGTTCTTCCTTCAATGCGTCATATACATTAAATTCGCCGTTTGCCTTTGGTGTTCCAATATCACAAAAGATAATCTGCGTCCCCTTGATGTCCGCGCTTGCCAGATAGTCGGCGTATACGTTATCCGCACACATGCTTACTTTTGATGTGGGCGGGTTTTCCTGCGTTGGGTCTATCAGCCGGATATCCGTTGCCAGATGCCGTGCCTCGTTCGTCAGCTTGAGCATATTATCTTCCCAGCTTTTGACCTTGCCTTCGTGAATATCCTTCGCTCTTTCCACATAACTCATCATGGTAAGCAGCGTAAACTCGCTGGGCGGGCAAGTGACAATCTCAATCTGTCCGCCCCGGATTGCAGGCCGCGGTATGTCTAAATCCTCGTCGGTTATGACATCGGCAAAATTGTGGTACATGGCCAAAAGTTCCGGCAAATTTTTAAACTTGGCAAACCGTGTCCGGTAGCGATACCCGGTCCCTTCCGGCGCAAGCTCCAATGATATAACCGTTTCGCCGAAATGTGCCGCCCATGCGTCAAAATGTACCATGTTCCTTTCTTCCAGTTCCTTCGGGTCTAAATACCGCTGCATGACAAACATTTCCGACATGGAGTTGGAAATGGGCGTACCGGTTGCAAACACAACGCCTTTCCCGTTATTGATTTCCTGCATATACCGGCATTTGGAAAGCATATCGGTAGATTTTTTTGCCCGGCTCTGGTTGATCCCGGCAACATTACGCATCTTGGAAAAGGTGGCGCAGTTTTTGTAGTAATGGGCCTCGTCCACAAACATATAGTCAATCCCTAAGCTTTCAAAGGTTATCAAATCGTCCTTTTTGCTGTCGCCCGCCAGTTCTTTGATCTGTTCTGTCAGTGTTTCCTTCAGCTTTTCCATCTGCCTTACGGTAAATTTTTCGCCTTCTTCCTCTTTCATTGCCTCTATTGCACCAGCAATTTCAGCTACCTGGTTTTGCAGCGTCATAATCTGCCGTTCCTTTGACAAGGCAATTTTTTCAAACTGCGAATGCCCAATGATAACTGCGTCCCATTCGCCTGTGGCAATCTTGCTGACAAATTTCAGCCGGTTATTCTTTTCAAAATCACGTTTTGTTGTCACCAAAATTTTAGCCGATGGATACAGTCTCAAAAACTCGCTCCCCATCTGGCCCGTTAAATGGTTCGGCACCACAAAGATTGCCTTTTGCATATGCCCCAGCCGTTTCATTTCCATACAGGTCGCAACCATAACAAACGATTTCCCCGCGCCGACCTTATGGTCTAAAAGCTCACAGGTGTTGCTTAATAGTCCTCTCGCAATCGCATTTTTCTGATACCACCGCAGCTCCAAATCCTCGGTCATCCCTTGAAATTCCAAAAAGCTGCCGTCATATTTGCGCAGCCGCAGGTTATTAAAATGCTCGTTGTAATAATCAACATATTTTTGACGGCGCTCCGGCTCCTCAAAAATCCAGTTCCGGAACGCCTGCTTGATTTGATCCTGCTTTTCCCGTGCCAGCAGCGTTTCCTTTTGGTTGACGACATATTTTATTTGGGAGTCTTCCTCTTTCGGATCATATACCGTAGTCGCCCGGGAATTGAGCGTATCTTCAAAAATTTCATAGGCTGTTTTCCGGCGGGTGCCAAAGGTTTCCGTCACCGTTACAGAAGTACTGTCCCGCCCCTTGTTCCTCACAGAAAATGCGCCCGTAAAACGGTTATATGTAACACTGATGGCACTGCTGCCAAAAGTGGCGTGAATTGGCGTTTGAAACACCTCGTACAGAAAATTTGTATAATCCTCATTTTCAATCCATGTTACACCGATGCTCACATCAATGTCCGCAGCAGACAAAGGCGGCGGCTGTACTTCTGCCAGCATATCTGCATGGTACTGGAAAATCTCAGGGTTTGTTTCCGCAAAGGCTTTTGCCATATCCCATTTATGCCGTACATCCCCCGACAAATATTCATCCGCGGTTTCCATACAGTCCAATTCCCCATACTCTTCAAAAAATGTCTGGATACTGATATCTTTTTGAAATGTATGGGGCAGCTTTGCCGGATTGATATACACCAGCCCATGAAGTTCTGCATACAGGTCAGTATAAGGGGTGTTTTTATATAATTGGCTCATAAAAGGGAAGTCAACCTTGCCCTTTTCCAAAAGCGACACACGCAAAGCGTCCGCCGCAGTATCCACCGCCGTGATTTCCACATGGGGCCGGATGGTTCTTTTCGTGAACATATCCGCTTTTTGATAGGTTTTTGTTTCCTCGTCATATATTTCCAAAGAGCAGATCAGCGGGTAGTCGCTGTCGTCGCGGAATACCCGTTCGTTTGCCGTATCACTGATATTCCCATAGTTTTTTACAAAATCATCATAGGTCTCATTTAACTCATATTGAAGCTGTTTGATAATCTGTTCGTTCTCATCTACGCTTTGGGCGTCAATCAGCTTCCTTGTCACATCCCGTATTTCGCACATGCCGGTAATGCGTTCAAGTTGCCTGCCTTCATAATTCATGCGCCGCATCACCGAATTTTCCCGGTAATACAGCTTGTCGTCCACAAAAGTATAGGTAAAGTTTTTTACTTTAGGGTCGGCAGGGATGGTTTCTTCTTGACCGCCCTCATCTGCCCGGTCATATTCAGGGATGACAGCGTGCAGGGAAGACAGCGCCGCATTGAGGTCCGGCCGCAGTTCAAAGTCCGCCGAAGCAATCAAGTCGGTTGTGCTGTTTTCGCCGTAGCGCGTCCCGTATTCCATTTTTCCAAGCATCATAAACGGGTTTTCCGCATAGTATGCGTTCACAGGAATCCCGTTCCCGTCAGTACCGATGTTTACCCAGGGCGGTTCTTCCGATACAATACGCTCCCGCTTCTGCAGGAAGATAATATCCGTTGTTACACTGGTATTTGCCATCTGCCGGAAGGTGTTATTCGGGAGCCTTACCGCGCCAATCAAGTCAGCCCTGCCGCCAAGGTATTTCCTCAGATCCGGGCTTTCTTTATCCAGCGTACCCTTAGAAGTAATAAAGGCAATCACGCCGCCGGGCCGTACCTTGTCCAAAGCCTTCACAAAAAAATAATCATGGATTAGGAATTTATACTTATTAAATTTGGGGTCATGCAGCCTGTAATCACCGAAAGGCACATTGCCTACTGCAATATCAAAGAAATTATCCGGTACGTCTGTTGTTTCAAAGCCCTGTATGCGGACATCCGCATTTTGGCTCAACTGTTTTGCAATCCGGCCTGAAACCTCATCAATTTCATAGCCGTACAGCCGGCTGTTTTCCCTGAGTTCTTCCGGCATGGCCGCAAAAAACAGCCCCGTACCCATGGCCGGATCAAGCACATTCCCGCCGTGAAAACCAAAATTTTGCAGCGCCTGATATATTTCCTGGATCACCTCGGGCGGTGTATAGTGGGCACACAGGGTAGAAGCCCTGGCGCTTTCATAATCTGTCTCGCTCAAAAGCGCTTTTAACTGCATATACTCGTTAGACCAGGCGGTGTTATTGGGGTCAAAGGCTTCCGCCAAGCCGCCCCAGCCAACATACCGGCACAATATTTTTTGTTCCTCTGCCGTGGCGAAACGGTTTTCACTTTCAATTTGGTTCAGCAGCCGGATTGCTTCGATATTCGCTTGGAACTTCACTTTCGGGCCGCCTGCTCCAATTTCATCTGCCGGGGAATACACATAATCGACGCGCGGTATTTCCGGTCTGACAGATGCTTCCGGTTTACTGTATTGGAGTTCTGTGGGCTGATACTCTTTTTCTGCCGCTTCCGCAGGCGCATTGATAATTTCATCTGCATGTGGGATATCCGCAGCGGGAATAAACGTATCTGTTAGCTGCTCATACTCGGTGCTTGTCAGCAGGCCGGATATGCTACAAGCCTCCTTGTCCGAATAGCCCATGACATCGGCCAGATAATTCCGATACGCCCGGCGCTGCCCGTGCTCTATATCCTGTTGTGTCCATACCCGGTCAACGGTATAGTCCATATACATAACGGCGTCTTTGATCTGTACATAGCCGTAGGTATATACCGTTTCCTCCCCAGCCTCACCAAAGGTGACGCTGATAAAATCAACCGGGGCACTGAGAAAATCGTGCAATTCTACATCCCGCAAATCCTTGATAGCCTGCGTCCTGTGATAGACAAAGGGGATATCGAAAATCTCATAAAGCGGCAGGTTTTCCTCATTATCATGGGTAATATCCCGCACCAAAACCTCTTGTTTCTCCCGGTCAAAATTCAAAACCATATACCGCTTGTCTGCATAGGGGAACTCCGCTTCAATAGTAATTGGATAGTCCGCAGAATAGTACCGCTCATACTCTTCTTCAGACATGATTTCCGCTTCTGCCAACGCTTCTTTATGGCTGTAACCCAAGACATCCATCAAATAATCCTTATATGCGTTTTTCCGCCCGTCCGCAAGGTCTTGCTCCGTCCATTCTTCTTTTGGGGCAAAGCTTAATAAATATCTGTCTGAGTGTAATATGGCATACGGGAAATAAAATGTCCTGCCTTCCATTTCCTTTGACAGCATTTCAATCTCACAGTTAAAAAAATCTGCTTTGCTATGCCGCCGTTCAAGGTTGGTATGCAGCAACGCCTCCCGTATTTCGGGGATCGGGGCTTCCACAAAAACCGAATCGCTGTTCAAAAGCCATGGGTGGGTAATACCCGTATAGGTTTCATCCTGTAAATGCACATGATCCGCATCAATTCTTGTAATCCGGCATTTTCGGTTTTGATATTCCACATAGTCATTGATGTGCAGTTCCGGCAATATATTTTCAGGCGGTGGGGCAGGCTGGGCAGTATTTAATTCTTCCCATGAAATAGCCTCTACCATGATGTATGTATGAGGGGATACATAAAACTGAGAATTGCCGATGTCTGTTTTCTGTTCCTCTGGATTGCTGTCTAACACCTCATAAATTTTGCCGTTTAGGGATATATAGTCCCCGTATTGGAATTTTGGTGTGATTGGTTCCGGTTCTTTCTCTGCCGTTTCTTCCTCACTTTGCGGTTCCGGCTTGTAATAGTTCCCCGTGTCAATCGCTGTTTGGATATGCTTTGCAAAGGCGGGCCAGCTTATTTTCTTTTTATCTGATGTTTCAGCTTGCAAAGGATAATATTCAATGCCGCTGCCGTTTGCCATCCATGAAATGTAAGCGCCGCCCATCTGGACAGACGCACCGCAAATCCCATATTCCTGTTTTAGAAAGGCCGTCCTGTCTTTGGAACTTGTATGTTCGCGGAAATAGTGGTATATCCGGGAATGGGAATTTTCTATCAGGCTGCCCTGTCTGACAATTTCCGCAATCACCTGTTCATCAAAATTCCCCTCGTTGTTTTGGGCAGGTTCTGCCGGTTGATTATTGGCTGCAACACCCATATCATCAAACAGGCTGAGCTGCGCGGGATTTTCCTGCCTGTTCCGGGTCACACTTTTCCGTATATTGTCCGCAATACGCCTTTTTGCCGTGGAAACAGGAGGAACAGGCTTAGGCTCATCTTCCGTTTTTTGATTGATGGCTTGTTCCCGCCGTTCCCGTGCAAGCTGGTTTAATACAGTCGCACACTCACTTAAAAAGTCCTGCGCGATAATCGTCGCACAGTTCCCCATTCGGTAGAGCAGCGCCTTGTTGTTATATGCTGTAATATCCTCAAACTGGCCGTTTAACACGCCTGTATCAAACCCGCATCGGGCATACATCAGATACACCGCGCTCTGCCAGATCATGACATCAATACTGGCCTTCCGGTCAACGTCGCTGTCCATTTCATACAGCGGCGAGCCGTCCATATTCCTCTTAATGCCCTCATAAAATCCGGGGCGGATTTCCCCGATCCGGCGCATTGCTTCCATGCTGATATATTCCTCAAGGGAAGCTGCCTCTGGGTGGTGTGTCTGCTGGAGCCGTTCCAAAAGCGGTCCGGTGTTCTCCGGTGTGAGCCGCCATAAACGGGGATATGTCCGATCTGCGCCGCTGGTATCCGAAACGTCCACCAAATACCGGAGCTCCGGCTTTGCAGACATGACGTCAAATACGCAGATATTGGTGTGTTCCCGATTGATTGTCCGTCCGATCCGGTTTTCCCATATGTCCTTTTCCGCCAGCATGGTTGCGTTTGGATTTTGCGCATAGATTTGCAGGGCATTGTCAAAGCTGTATTTATATATCCGTGCGGCAAACCGCAGATATTCCTCCCATGCCCCGCTGTCCTTTGTCACTTCCGCACTGGCCTCATCAAAGAGCTGCCAGATCGCCTTTATATTGCCCAAGTCCGTTCCTCCTTTCCGTGAAAATAAAAAACGAAGGACATCAGAAAAGCCCTGATACCTTCGTATTAGTTTAATTTGCTCTCATAAAGCTTTTTGGGTACTATCGGAGCGAACGTTTTTCTCGGTCTGCTTGCCGTATCCCAACTGCCGCCCCGATTGGTATATACATATTCCCAGCCGCTTGCCTTCAAGCTTGTTCCGGGTTCAGTTATTAAAACATATGTAATAATCCTGCTGTACCCTAATTCCTTTGCTGCCCGCCTGCACGCAGAATATAACATACTGCAAGCATTTTTGGTTCCATCTGTACAGCATCGTAATACCTCAACTGTGTGATACTGGTCTATATTCCGTGCTACGGGTCTGCCAACCACCGCAACACCGACTAACTTATCACCGCAAAAGCAGCCGATTGAAAATCTATGTCCCGTGACTGCTTTGTGATGTCTATGATACTGGCTTACAAAATCATTTGCTTCTCTAAGCTCAATGTGTTTTATTTGCAATGCTTTCACTCCAATTAAGACTTTATATTACGCCGCAACCCTTCCGGCGGCGGATATTTTTTCAAATCCTCGACATACTGCCTGCGTGTTTTGAAAAAGCTGCATTTCCTGGTCTTACATATCATTTCAACCAGCGCCATACAACGGTTTTTCTTATATGCAAAACAGTTTGTACATTCTTGACATTTGTTTTCCATCATCGCCCACTTCCTTATTTTATTGAATAGTATTTGTCATTTTCGTGACTAACGGATACTTATTAACTTGCTTTTTCGTGATAATTCATCGTGATTTAACTTGCTTTTTCGTGATGTTTGTGGTATAATACTTATTAAACAGGGATACCATACGCATATCAGGAGGTTTTTTATATGCTGAAAAGAAAGATTTACAGTGATCTGTTGAATTGGAAACATAAGAGCAATGGGCAGACCGCACTTTTGATAGATGGCGCACGCCGTGTCGGGAAAAGCTATATCGTGGAGCAGTTTGCCAGACAGGAATACAAAAGCCATATCTTGATTGACTTTGGTAATGCGCCGCAGGATATTCTTGACCTTTTTATTCACGAAAGCGGCGACCTTGATCTGTTTTTTGCAAAACTGTCTGCGTTTTATTCAACAATACTGTATAAACGTGAATCGCTGATTGTATTTGACGAAGTACAGCAATTCCCCAGGGCAAGACAGCTTATCAAGTATCTTGTTGCAGACGGTCGGTATGATTTTTTAGAAACCGGTTCGCTGATCCGTCTGAAAAAGAATACAGAAAATATTATCATCCCATCGGAAGAAGAACACATTGAAATGTTCCCGATGGATTTTGAAGAATTCCTTTGGGCAATGGGAGACGAAGCAACCGGCCCGCTCATCCGCAAATGTTTTGAAACAAAAACACCGCTTGGGCAGGCGCTCCACCGTAAAGTTATGAATGATTTCCGGCAGTATGTCCTTGTAGGGGGAATGCCGCAGTCTGTGCTTGCCTACCGCGATGGCAAGGATTTTGCGGCCTCTGATGAAGCAAAGAGACGAATCCTGCGCCTGTACCGGGACGATGTTTCCAAATTTGCCGCAGGATATGAAGAAAAAGTTTATGCTGTATTTGACAGTATTCCCGGCCAGCTTTCTAAAAAAGAGAAAAAATACAAACTATCTTCTATTAATAAAAATGCGCGGTTCCGCGCCTATGAAGATTCTTTTATCTGGCTAAATGAAGCAATGGTAGTCAATGCTTGCTTTAATGCGACCGACCCCAATGTGGGGCTGGCGCTCAGTGCAGATCACACCACACAAAAATGTTATATGGCAGATACTGGGCTGCTTGTCACGCATACCTTTATGGACGCTGCATTTACAGACAACGAACTTTACAAAGCTGTCTTATTTGATAAGCTTGACATCAACGAAGGTATGATTATGGAAAACATTGTGGCGCAAATGCTCCGGCGCAGCGGGCACAAGCTGTATTTCTACTCCCGAAGCGACAGCGTAAACCGGGAAAACCATATGGAAATTGATTTCCTCATCACCGAACATAAAAAGATTGCGCCAATAGAGGTTAAATCAGGGAATTACCGTTCCCACTCATCTTTAGACAAATTCAGGAAAAAGTTTGCTTCTAAAATTGGAACGTCGTACATCCTATACGCAAAAGATGTTATGGAAAAAGACGGGATATGGCATCTGCCGCTGTATATGGCGATGTTTTTGTAAGGATTACAAAATGCAGTTTGGTCGCAACAGATAATTGAAACAATATCCATAAAGAATCCCCCTTACTGCTATAGCATTGCAGTAAGGGGGATTCTTTATTTTATAGTTTTATTCCGCCTCCAAAAGCAGTTTCCTTGCAATGATGAAATATGCGGAATCCACGGCTGGGATATCCCGGTAACAGGTATCCAGCGCAAATTGCTGTTCCAATTGGAAACCTGCATCCTCGCTCTGGTAAATCCGTTCATATGCCTCTTTCACCGCTGCCGGATATTCCTTCGTGCCATCCGCCACCGCTGCGATCAGGTCGGCAATCATAGGGTTAAGCCATTCCTCAGCGGCTTGATAATATTCTGGACGCAAATACATATCCCGGTACTGAAAGATTGCATTTCTCGCGATAACTGCCAATTCAGCGTAACCGTGCCCATTGCTCTCTTTATCTATAACCGCTTTCCATATCCGGTTATTCGCCCGATTGACCGCATTGGCATAGCCCAGCCCGCCTCTTACTTCGCTCAATATATCACTTATGAGCTGTTCCGCAACGATAACGCCGTCCCCGGCAGCATACGGCGGGATTGCCTCTTTGGGTACTTCGGCGGCATAGGTATTTGGTATAGCCACTATCATCGCGAATAAAATACAATAAATCACTTTTCTCATCATTTTAAAAATCCTCCAATCTATCTTTTGTCTGCATCTTTTTATTATCTCGGCTGATAAACAAACTCTGTCAGCACAATGCTCTCAGCCTCCGCCTGACAGGTATGATACTTTCGTGTTCTTGCCATCGTGTCTTTTGAGTCAAAGCTTTCCCGTTTCAGCAAGGTTTCTGTTAATTCTTTTACCTGCCTGTGCGCTTCCTCGTTGACTTGGTGCATGAGGGGCATTAAATCCCCGCTCATCCTCAATTCGGCATATCGTTCCGGGTATTCGTCTTTTAAGAAAACCAAACACATCTGGCCGTATTTCCCCAATGGGGCACTGTCCGCTTCGGGTACTTTTGAAATTTGCAGATCAGGGTACTTTGCCCCGTTTTCCGATTGATAGGAAATATCCAAAGGTTTCATCAAAAACGCCTCCTTCTATTCAATTTCGCCGCACTGTGTATATTCCTCTTCATCCTCGTCCATTCTCTCCGCCATCCGTGCAAAGTACAATTCCAGCGCTTTCTCTATCGTTTCCTCAATTACCGAGGAATCCCGTATACCTTGAAAATATTTTGAAAACCTTGCCGTCTTAATGGACGTGATTGGCTTATACGCCTTCATCCCGCTTTCAAATATATCATCGAGGGAAGTGAAATTCAAGCTGTTTACCTTATAGCTTTTTAAAATTTCATCCGCATGGCTGTCTTTTATTTTGAACGAAGTCTGTTTCAGATAATTTTCAAGGACAGCCTGTGCCTCCCGGTCAAGCGCGGTCAGTTTCACAGCAGCAGATAGTGCGATCCGGTTTTGGCCTGCGGCGGTAATCAGGCCGTCCGACAATTCTGCTGTCCGTATATACCGATACATCTGCGTCCGGGACTCGCCGTATTTTTTTGCAAGTACATCCAGGCTGTCTACTTTCGTACCGTCCTTTTGCAAGTCGCTCCTTTCGCCCGATTTCTTTTTCATGACATCATACTGCTGCTGATAAGCAATCACCCGTTCCCGGAAAGATAGGTCGCGGTTGATAAGGTTTGCCTCGGTTAAAAGCATAATTGCATCTTCTTCGCTGCAATCCCGTACTTCCGCAGGAACGGTTTCCAGCCCGGCTTCCTTCGCACACCGCCAACGGTTCTCACCCGATATGATTTCATATCTTCCGGGTGTTTCTGTATTCCGCAGCGTCAACGGTACAATAATACCGTTTTCCCGGATACTTTCTATCATAGCCTCTTTTTTCTCACCGGTATATGGTTCAAATTTATTATGTTTAGAAGGTATGATATTATCAACCGGAATTTCCCGTGTGTTTTCCGGGCTGGCAGGCTGTTCCTCCTGCTGGGTAAACATGGCCGCTATATCTGATTGTTCCTCAACAGACAGGTTATCCTCATAAACGGGATTATCTGCATCCATTTGTAGCTGTTTTAGGCTCATACAGTCTGATCACCTCCTTTGCAAGTGTTTGATAATCTGCGGCAGCTTTATTGCTTGCCTTATACTGAAAAATTGTTTTCGGACAGCCGGCGTTTCAGCTACCGTGGTAGACAATCTGATTTTAGACTGTAAGACGGGAACGCCTGCAATCCCTTCAACCCTCTGACAAACCAGCTTTGCAATATTGGTAGCAGCAGAGTAGTAGGTCAACAAAAGCCCTGCTACATGCAAGGCCGAGTTTGTCTGCATTTTTGTGATTTTGATATACTTCATCAATTCTGCAAAGCCGTCAAGCGAGGAAAAATCATTCGCTTTTATCGGTATAATAACAGAATCCGCAGCCGCAAGCGCATTGATGGTTAAAAGCCCCATACTCGGCGGACAATCTATAATGATGTAATCATAGCTGTCCTTTATATCTGCAAGCGCCAGTTTCAAAATCGTTTCCCGGTATACTTCTCCTGCAAGCCGGATTTCCGTACTTGTCAGCCGGTTACTGCTCCCGATGAAATCTATCCCCTCTGCCGAGCGGCAGATACAGTCAGAAGCACAAACCTCGTCCGGCTGCTCCAGTAAATCACTGATTGTTTTTGTCAGTGTAGTATTCGGCGCAGCAAGTATTTTCGTTGCGTCATGCTGCTGGTCAAGATCAAGCACTAACACCTTTTTGTTTTCTCTTACCAAAGCAGATGCCAGATTGACCGCCGTTGTCGTCTTTGCAACGCCGCCTTTCTTATTGCAAACTGCTATCGTTGTCGGCATAAATAACACGCCCTTTCCTTATTTTATTTTTAGACTTATAAATTAAATAGTGCTTGCCCTTTGACAAAATGAAAAAGGGACAAGCTCCGAAACCCTTGATTTAACAAGGTTTTCATCACTTGTCCCTATTATAGCATGTTCATATGTATACTGGGTCAGCGCGCCCCCCGCAGGGGTTTCGCTGTAGGACGTCAGCCCTGTACGCATGCTGGTAATCCGGTTCCCTGCATCATACGTATACTGTACCACGCTGTCCCCCGCCGGATCCCGGCTGATTGTACCCAACGGGTTCCCCATGGCGTCATACACATACTCCGTCGTCCGGTACTTATCCCCTTCCCCCGGGGCGCCGCTTTTCACCTGCTGTTTGATTAAGTTCGAGTTTTTATCATAATACTGCTTTGTCTGGGCCATATTCGTCCCGTCGAAGGGCGTCTCCTGCCGGATCACACGGTCTAAGCTGTCATAAACGGTAAACGATGTGCTGCCCTTCGGGTCTGTTGTGCTGATCTGCCGGCCGGACAGGTCGTAGGCCGCCGTACTGCTGTTTCCCGCCGGGTCGGTGGTTTGGATCACATTCCCCCGCCAGTCGTAGGTATAGCTGGTTATGTTCCCGTTGGCGTCCTCCTCGGTCAGCAAACGGCCCTGGTAATCGTAGGTGTATTTCCACGTATACGTGGTCCCGCCGCTGCTTCTTTCCTCTTTGATGAGGCGGTCCTGGCTGTCATACGTCTGGCTGACAGCTGCTGCAGCACCGCCGTCCGCCGGGGTAGTGGTTTTTGTAATCACACGGCCGTTTTCATAGCTGTATGCTTCCGTATACAATGCCGTCCCGGACAAGTCCTGCACTGCCGCTGTTTTGACACGGTCCAGCCCGTCATAGGTATAGGCTGTTTCCGTCCCCGCGCCTTCTGCTGTATACTGCCGCGCTTCCGTGACCCGTCCCGCCGCGTCATAGGTATAGTCCTCAAAGGTTCGCCATTCCCCGTTGAAATACCGCTGTTTCTTCTTTACACGGCCCCATCCGTCATAGGTGTACCGGAGCTTGACCCCCTGCTCGTCTGTAACCGTTGTGTACAGCGCCGGCAGGTTATATTCTATCGTCCGGGTCCCTCCATTGGGAAAAGTATACCTGACCGGCCGGTTTAGTTCGTCATAGGTCACCGTAGTTGTCTGCTGGTATGGATCCGTCCGGGCTGTGGGGCTTCCGAAGATGTTGAAGCTGTAATCTGCCGTTACGCTTCCCTGGTTTTGTCCGTCTGCGTCTAAAACATTGTCCACCTGATCCCGGATCGTTACGGTTTTCTCCGGCGTGAGCCCATAGCTGCTGTTTACTACAGTGTATGCGTCTGTCATATCCAGGATTCCATCGTTGTTTTTGTCCTCCGTCCAGGTGTACACTGCTGTCACATTGCCGTCCGCGTCGTATTCATATTTCGTCTGGGCTTTGACATCGCTGCTTTTGACGGTTTTTACCGTATCCACCGCATATTTGCCCGGGACCAGGGCAGTGCTTGTGGTATAATCCGTACGGAAGTAATATCCATCCTTGTATTGGTATGTAATCGTTTTGGGGATATCCGTGACACGGTTATTGACTTTATGATAGTTATAACCGATTTTCAAATCCCCAACGGTCATTGCAGATATTTGGTTCTGGTTGACATAGGTGTACTCTGTGGTTTTGGATACGCCCTGCCGGGTTTCTGTGGATCGGGTCAGGGTCAGATCATTTGTGTTATAGCTGTTCGTGACAGAGGACAGCTTTGTATATCCGCTGTAGACAGTCTGTTCTTCCAGCAGGCCGTTATTGTCATATTCCTCCACAATTTCCTGATCGTCTGCCGTTCGGGTCTTTGTTTTTGTCAGGCCGGGATATGTACCGCTAAAGGTGTAGGTATCCTGGTTCTGCTCTATACCGTTGACAAGCTCTGTGCGTCTGTCCAAAATCAGCGCCTGCCGGATCGTTTTGTTTTGGTTCCGCATGTATGCCGGCTGATATCCATACTGTACCTCCGCACCAGTGGGATAGAGGATCCGTTCCAGCGTATACCCTATTGCTGTTTCCATTAAATCGTCATGGAAATTCATTGGACGTTCTAACGAATGTGAACTGCCGTAATAGGAAAAAATAACCTGCATTTCCCGGGCGTCATAGCTGGTGCTTTCTCCTTTCTCATTGGTCACTGTCAGCCGCTGCACCGGCTTATTGTCGTTGATACTGTTATTTGGGAGGCTTTCTGCCGGCAGCGTAGATACACTGTACCGGACTGTCTGTTCCTGGTTCAATTCCGGATTGAAGTAGCTGATCCCATTTTCCCCAATGGAAATTTCCCGGCCATAGGTATCAATGATCTTATTTGGCGTTTTGCTGCTGTCATCCGCATATTCGAATATAATCCGGTTCCCATAATCATCTGCAATGGCCGCCGTCCGCAGCTGCTGCCTGCTTTCCGTAACAACACCGCCGCTGTACATATAGTATTTTATGCCATTGTTATCCGTTATGATATAATTATACTTGGGCCCGTTTTCATATAGGGTTTGGATGGTATAGAAATTTTCGTAAAACAGCGTATTATTGTTCTCTGATGTAATCGTTGAGCGATATGTAGCAGGTTCCTGACCAATGACGCAACCATCCCCCATCGTAAAGCTGTTGACCCGGCCCGAACGATCCTGGAATATTCCGCTGTAGTATTGCTCCGCCTCTTTTTCATCACCGCTGGGATACACATATCTCTCATCCCGACAGATCGTGGCCGCCGGAAATACATACTCCCAGCCGGCCCCAATTGTATTCCCGCTGGACTTTAAATTCCTGTCAATAAAATAATAGCCGGATTCACCACGGTATTTTGCTTGCCAAGGCGCTTCTGCCGGTTCATAAACGACATGTACCGCGGTTTCATCTGACGCGTCTGACAGGCTGCCGGCTAACGTCCGAAAATCATAATACTTCTGACCTTTGTCTTCTTCCTGCTTTTTTGAATCTAATCTGGCTATATATCCATCATTTTTCAAGTATATATTCCGCTCATCCTCCGTACAGAACCCAATATAGATCAACGCATTGGTATCCGTCCGGCGGTAGGCATAGACCTGCCGGTAACTGTCCACCATGCCGGCGCCGCCATATACAGCGGTCGGATATGCGTCGTATTTCCCACTGTCATACCGCCGCTTGATCTCTAAGTCCAGGCCATTCTTCCCAGGCAGGTATAAGTCGGTTTCCGTGATGGTCAGCCGATTTTCCGATCCGCTGATGATTTCATTGCCTTCCTTTTTTATGTATGGCCGCAGATAGTCGTCGCCGAACTGCTCGGCCACTATGGTTTTCCATACGGTTCTGTCCATAACAGCTTTGGGCCGGGGGCCTGTTTCTTCCAGTTCATCCAAGGTCTGACCGTCAAAGTCGAATTCCACCCCTTCCGGCAGTACCTCTTCATGCATAATCGGTATGTATTCCGTATCCGCGTCCGGCACAAAGGTGTCCGCGGCCAACGCAGCCGTTTGTGCGCCTTGTTCCTCTGCCCAAGCTGGTATCCCCGGCAAAACCAGCGCTATACTCAATATTCCCGCAAACAGTTTTTTGACCCGTTTATCCATTTTCATTCTCCCCCTTCTTGTTCATAGTCCAGCTGGATTTCGCTGACTTCCCCTGTTTCCCCTATAAAGCGGAACTGGAACAGATTCAGTACGCCATTCCATACCATTCCGGTTTCTTCCGGCATATTCAGCATCCGAAACCGGATATATCCCGGCGTTGCGCTTTGGATCTCCACATTCCCACACTGGCCCGGCTGGGTCAGCTTTTCAAAATTCTGCGCTGTCAGGTTCACGACTTCCAGCTTTTCCGGATCGTACGTCAGATTAAACGCTAAATCTGCAAAAGATTCCACATTCCCTGCTTTCGCCGCGATTGTGATGGTTTTGTCCAGTATCCCAGTAATTTCTAGTATATTTTGAGAATTTTCCGAAACAATTCGCTCTGCCCATAACATGTACTTTCCTGTTTCTTCAGCCCGGCTGCTCATTTGCAGGTAATATTGCCGTCCAGCAAACAGCGTCTCTGAAATTTCAAAACTTGTTCCACTATTTGTTCTAAGTACCTTTTCATTTTGATAAAGCGTACCTACAACTGGAATAGACGCTTCCACAGAAATTTTGTACTCACCCGATTTGTCTATCATAAAGCACATCCAGTCCTGATCGCCCACATAATCAATCGTATATTCTGCTGCAATGTTTATATCAATCATATGCGCGTCCTCTCTCACATCTCCCTGCCCATCATTATACCGTCCATCAAATAGATAAGGGGAAAGACGTCTGCCATAGCTGCCATCTCCCAATTGTCCGGAACCATTATTTCCCCAAGCAACCATCGTACCGTCTGCTTTCAAAGCCAGGCTATGCTCTCCACCGCCAAACACGCTCACAGCCCCCACAGTGCCCTGCACTGTTAATGGTAAGCCTGCATCTACAGCTGTACTACTACCAATTTGACCGGCAGAATTGTTTCCCCAGGCAAGTACTGTGCCATCCGTTTTAACGGCCAGACTGTGCTGCAACCCTGCAGCAATAAACTGAATATCTTTTAAAGCCGCTACTTTCGTCTTTCTAAATACACTCCTGTTATATTCACTCAGTCCCAGCTGGCCATATTGATTATGTCCCCATGCGTAAACTTCATTTTTTTCTGTCAATGCAAGTACATGATTCACACCGGCTGCTACAGCTTTAACCGGTTCAATGTCCACCTGAACCGGTGTGCTTTGATCCCCCTCTGCATATGTGCCTACCTGTCCGAACTGTTGTGTCCCCCAGGCATATAGTTTCCCATCTTCCCGAATCGCATAGCTGTTATAGTACCCTGCAGAAATAGATTTAATATTGGCCAAGTTTTGGATCTGAACAGGTTCTAAACTGTCTTCGAAGGTTCCATTTCCTAACTGGCCAACATTATTCCTGCCCCAGGTATATACAGTCCCATCACTTTTTAGTGCCATACTGTAATATGCACCGGCCGCAATCGCGACAATATCCGTTAATCCAGGAACAATTGTCGGCGGTGCACTGTTCCCTGTTTTCCCCGTTCCCAATTGGCCATACAAATTTTGTCCCCATGCATAAACTGTTCCGTCCCCTTTTAGAGCCAGACTGTGATAATAACCTGCTGCAACAGATTGTACATCTGTTAAATTTGGAATCCGTACGGGATCTCCATAGTTTATATTTGTTCCAGTACCTAATTGTCCAAAGTTGTTATATCCCCAGGCAACTACGGTCCCGTCCTCCCGGACTGCAAGATTATGGTGCACACCGGCTGCCGCGGTTTTAATTTGATCTAACCTATAGACTGCAATCGGCTGTGCTGATTTTGTACGGTTAATACCAATCTGATAATGGCTGTTACTTCCCCATGCAAATAAGGCATTTGCCTTTGAAACTGCTATGGCATGCTGTTTACCTGCGGATATTTGTTCTACATTTTCTATATCGATTGTCTGTACCGGAAGCGCCGACGATTGGGTCGTCCCATCCCCCAGCTGGCCATAACTGTTGTCTCCCCAGGTATAGACTTCTCCGTCCTCTGTAATTGCCGCGCAAAACGCTTCCCCCGCAGAAATTGCCTGTACTGCGGGCAGGCCGGATACAATTGCCGGGTGTACACTGTCAGTCACCGTGCCGTCACCTAACTGGCCGCTGGCATTATCTCCCCAAGTATAGACTGTACCGTCTGATCTAACTGCTGCGGTATGGCTTAAGCCTGCTGCAATATGCTGTATCTGTCCGGATAAATTTGTTTTTACCGGGCTAAAACGTCTGGTTCTCGTCCCATCTCCCAACTGACCATAGGTATTATCTCCCCAGGCATAAATACCATTCTCAGCAGCAACCGCCGTATGGCTTCCGCCGGCAGCAGCTTCATAAACTGCCGGAAGGCCGCTGATCCGCACCGGTATCAAATGTTCATCCGTTGTTCCATCCCCTAACTGCCCACGGTTATTGTTCCCCCACATATACAGGCTTCCGTCCTCTGTTACTGCCGCGCTGTGCAATCGTCCCGCGCTAATCTGGATTACATCTGTCAGGCCGGTAACCTGGGCGGGAACATAGGTTTCAGTTTTCGTTCCGTTTCCTAACTGTCCGTATGCGTTGTCGCCCCAGGCATATACCGTCCCGTCATTTTTCAGCGCCAATGCATAGCCCGGCCCGGCCGCAATTGCCGTGACCCCGCTCAGACCGGGGATTTGGCCCACCTCAGCCCGTTCTTTTTGATTATCGTATTGATTTTCTGCCCCAAGCTGCCCATTGGTATTATCTCCCCAGGCATATACTGTCCCATCCCCTTTGAGCACCATGGTAAAGTCTCCTCCAGCCGCCACCTGTACGGTATCTAAAGAGCAAAACTGCTCCCAAGCCTCGGCCGGCGCAGGCTGATAGCCATGGACGTCAAAATCTTCCGCCGGGCTGATTGTTTTCTCCTCACCTGAAATATTTCCCGTTAAGTTTTCTATGTTCAGCGCCCGCTTCCCCCCTGCTTTCTGTTCCAGATTGGACAGCCGGTCTGCTGTTTCTAAAATCCGGGCTTTGACGTCTTCCTCCCCTAACCCGGCAGCCAAGGCCGCCCCGCCGGTCACCGCCGCAGCCGCCATGCTTGTACCGCTCATCTTCCCGTATCGGTTCCCGGGCCACGCACTTTCAATGTCCCGGCCCGGGGCGGCAATATCCACGTTCTCCGTTCCATAGTTGGAAAAATAGCTGAAGCCCTGATCTTGGTTTAATGCCGCCACACTGATTATATTCTCTAATTCAAAGGCCGCCGGATATACCGGGGTTTCGTCTATATCCATCCGGCTGTTCCCGGCCGCGCAGATAAACAGCATTTCCGATTCTTCCATGGTTTCTCTTAATATCCGGTTATTGTCTGTACTTCCCCAGCTGCAGTTTACGATTTCCGCGCCATGCTCTTTTGCGTAAGCTATAGCGTCTATGATATCGCTAGTATACGCTTTTCCCTGTTCAAATACCTGCAGCGGTATAATCTGCGCGCTTGGCGCTGTCTGGGCTATGATCCCCGCCACATGGGTTCCGTGGTAGTATTGATCCTTTTGGGCTTCATCACATGTAAGCGCTGTGTCCGCCGCAAAATCCCATGCATCTGTTATCCTCTCCGCCAGCATTTCATGGGTAATATCCACGCCCCCGTCGATCACCGCCACCTTCACCACCCTGCCCGCCGGCTCCTCTGTTGGCCCTGGGGTTTTCTCCGGTTCCTCGGTTTTTAAAGGCTCCTCCGGCATTTTCGGATCCTCTTTGGGTTCTGGATTCTCAGCCGCTTCCGGGTTCTCTGTTTCTACAGGTTCGTCCGTTTCTTCCGGTATTGGCTCCGGCGTATCTGCCGGCTCTGCGGTTGATCCCGCTTCTTCCCCCGGCTTTGCCGATGATATCGGGTCAGCCGGTTCTGCGGTCTTTTCCGCAGGTTCTGCGGTTTCTTGCGGCGCTGCCCCTTCCTCCGCTTCCCCTAGGATTTCCAGCTCCAGACTAATATCCGACAGCTCTAGTTCGTAGTCTGGCTGGATATATTCTATCCCACATGCCGCTTCCATTTCTGCCATAAACAGTTCCGGATCAACTTTTTCTCCTAAATCAAAAAGCAAGTATCCCGGCTTCCATTCCTCTGCCGACACACTTGCCCATTCTTCCATTTCATATTTTTGCGCATTTAAAGCAAGGCTGTCCTCCACAGCCGCAGCTTCTTGTTCTGCTCCAATATCTGCGATCCGTTTCTCTTTCTCTTTGAACGCTGTTTCGTATGCCTGTCTGGCGGCTTCCGTTAAATCCGATGGTGTTGTTTCCCCTGACCCAAACAGGCTCTCCCTTTTATATTTTACGATAAACCGGTCTTGATAATCCGCTTCTATCTCTTCAAGCGTCATTTCTTCTCTGTATTCCGGGGCTTCCAATTGGCCCGGTTCTATGGGCTCTTGTGCCCATACCCCAATGTTCTGCGTCAATGCCATGCTGACCGCTAAGATCCATCCGATTTTTCGCTTTCTCATTTTCTCCTCCTTTTCTCCTCTTCCCGTTAACTGCTTCTATCTCTTTGCAGAAACCAACGGTATCACCCCCCCTATTTTTTTCTTTATATTATATATTTACCCATCTTTTTCCATTTCTAAACTTTTTTTTATTTTATTCCCTCAAATACATCGGCGATAAAATTAACGCCCTCTTTGAAAAACCATTATTTTTTAGAATTTCGGTTAAGACTGCAAACAAGCAAAAAAAAAGAGTTTATGCAATTTTCGAAAACCGCATAAACTCTATCCCTTGTGGAGGAGAGGATGAGATTCGAACTCACGGATGCGTGAACATCACAACATTTCCAATGTCCATAACGGTTGATTGGCTGGTGTTATGCTTGGTTCTGTTTTATTTAGCTATATTGCCTAAAACTACTGATTTTAAGCGATTTTCACACATTTATATCGAATCGAGTTTTCGAATGCAGGACAGGACGCGAAAAAACAAAAATAGCACATTTTTTAGAATTTTTTAGAACTGGCAGGCGCGTGTTGTATAAAATTTAACAGAATATACTACAGAACTGGTAAGTATGGATGCCCAGCAAGCTAACAACGATAAAGATGCGGTCTGGCGGGCTTCTGATGATGGAATCCGAGTCAGAAAAGCGGATCTTGACACGAGAAGGCTAAAAACGGTGGCAGTCCCCGGTAAAAGTTTTGGTTTAATTGGGGGTAAGCATGCCAAGCGAGCCATGTGGAGCCTGGAATTGTAGAGGTCAATATATTAAACAGAACGCCCTCAAAAATGCCAGTCAAAAAATGCAGACTTGAGGAAATGACGCCGTTTTGGTATGGTATAAATAAAATTGACAATTTATTCTCAAAAATTTTATAATAAGAACAAGGAAATAGAAGGCGCTCAAAGCGGTATGTAAATATGAACATGAATACAAAACACAGACAGTAAAGCTGCGAAAGAAATCGGTGACGCTAGTCATTACAGCCATCTCTGCATGGCAGCACCAGATACCCATTACCCACGTAGTCTGCAACCGTGCTGAAAGGATCCGCTTCTACGCATTTTATACCTCTAAAATCGTTGTTTGCGAATATGAAGATACGAATGTAGCCATCCTTTTTTTCTGTTTTTGCCGCAACTTCCGTGCTGTTTGCTGTCAAATTTAAGCCATCCCTCTTGCAAGGCAGACAAAAGGCATCAAGGACAGCGGCAATGTTCAAGAATGGAACTATACTTATATCCCCGGAGGACAAATTTTATTGTTTGATTTGGCGGGCTGAATGATTTATCTGTTATAACGAAAAAAGTATTGATTTTTTTCGTTAAATTAGTATATAATATAAATACAATGAAAACAATGATTATGGAGGCGAATTTATTATGGAACTTGCAAAAATCACTTCAAAGGGTCAAATCACACTGCCAATTGTAATAAGGCGGGCATTAGCGTTAGAAGACGGTGGAAAGGTGGCTTTTGTTGAAAAGGACGGTCAATATATCCTTGTAAATCCTGCAAAGCTTGCCTTTACTGAGGCGCAGAAAGCGTTTGAAGGAGAAGCTCAAAAAGCCGGTTTGAACGGTCTGGATGATGTAGTATCATTAGTAAAGGAAGTACGTGCTGAAAGGAAACAAAACAAATGAGAATTATGCTTGATACAAATATCCTCATTTCAATGCTTATTTTTGGTAGTATGGATAAGGTGATCGATAAAATTATAGAAAATCACAAAATTGTTTTATGTTCTTATGTGATTGATGAACTTCATGAAGTAATTGAGCGGAAATTTCCAAGTAAACAAGAAACACTGGAGGAATTTTTGATAAAATTACCGTTTGAACTTATTTATACACCAAAAACGATTGAAAAGCATGGAATGTTTGTAATAAGGGATATTGACGATGAAAAAGTGCTGTATTCAGCAATTATGGCAGATGTTGATATCCTGCTGACAGGCGATAAGGACTTTTCAGATATTGATATCGAAAGGCCGGAGATATTGACGCCAGGCGAATTTTTAGAAAAGTATTAAAACATTAACGGAATCTGAAACGAGATTGGACAAAGCAAAAAGCTTTGACAATCTCGTTTTTTATGATAGTCATAAGGTTATCCTCTATTGAAATATTTGTAATTAATGTTAATAATTAATAAATTCAACAAAGAAAATTATATTGATATGTAGAAAATTTTATAAAATTATTTTAAATCAGTACAAATGAACACGTCAGTTGTATAATAATCTTAAGGGATTAGGAAAAAGAAAAATAAAATCTACAACAGAAAAGGAGAAGGTACAAGTGAAAAAGTGGATGCGTATCATAGCGGCCGTATTGACGGGAACCGTCCTGATGCGATCTCTTGCCCTGGCGGATGAATTTCCGGTGACCATTGCGCATGTAACAGAAAACGGCTCCGAAGTGATTTACGAGGGCGATATATCCGGTTTTAACGGTTTTACAATCCCGTGGGGGACGGAGAAACAGGATTACGATTTCGGGATTTTCTACGATTGAGCCATTCCCGAAAAAATAGACAGAAAAAGAGCGGGAAAAACGGAATGAATCGCAGTAGTTCTTAAAAATGCACCTAAATGCGAATGAAAGCAAAAATCAGGCGGAAGAGATTTCTCTCAGAAGATTCTCATAGGCACAAGGCGACAGCCATCCGATACCTGAATGAGGACGGATGGTATTGTAAAAAGACTCAATATAAGCAAATATATCGACTTGCGCCTCGTCTCTTGTGCGGTAATGCTTCAGATGAACCAATTCGCATTTGAGGCAGCTGAAGAAGTTTTCTGCAACAGCGTTGTCGTACGGATTCCCCTTTCTTGACATACTTTGTGTAATGTTGTATTTAGCCAATGTTTCCCGATAACGGTTAGAAGCATACTGCACGCCTCTGTCACTGTGAAATATGAGGCTGTCTGGCGGCTGTTCGCGCATTACTGCCAATTCTAATGCGGCAGAGGAGAGGTTGGAGTCAATACGGTCAGAGAAGGCGTAGCCGACAACCTTTTTTGAGCATAAATCCTTGACAATAGCAGCATAGAGCCAGCCTTCAACGGTGGGGATATATGTAATATCTCCGACCCATTTGGTGTCAGGTTTGGAAGCGGTAAAGTCCCGTTTCAAAAGATTTGGCGATACGGGGCAGTTATGCTTGGAGTTGGTGGTAACCATGTATGCGCGTTTTCTGACTGAATGAATATTGTACTTCTTCATCAGACGGTGAAGACGGTTGCGGGAACAGGAAATGCCGCCATTGGTAATGATATGGTGCAAGGTGTTAAGCCCTGATGCGGGATATTTTTCGTGTAGTTCAACGAGTTTGCTTAAAAGCAACTGTTCCCTTTGTCTTTGAGAAGAAATCCCCCTGTTTTTCCAGGCATAGTAACCACTCCGAGAAATTTTTAACAATCGGCACAGCAAGTCCACAGAGAACTCGGAACGATAAGAAACGACGAAACGAAACTTATCCTCTATGGAACGGAAAGTATGCCGATGGATTTTTTTAAGACAGCGATGACCTCATCTTTCTGGGCAAGGCGTTTGCGCAGAGCGCGGTTTTCAGCTTCAAGCTCACGGAGGCGGGCGTCCTCTCGGTTTTGACGGGTGAGTGATGAGGGTTGGAAGCCGGCACGCTTGAGCCAGGAACGCAAAGTATCAATACAGATACCGAGTTCGGAGGCAACCTCTTTAACGGGACGGCCTTGTTCGGTAACCATTTTGACAGCGCCCGTCTTGAAGGCCTCATCGTAGCGCGGCGGCATTGTTCCTTTTTTGATTGGCATGGAATTATCCTCCTTGGTAATATTGGATTTTTATATTTCCATTCCATTATACCACTCTTTTTTCTGTCCATCAATTCGGGGATAGGGGCAGCATATCTCATTTTTCCGGTACTTCTATTTTAGCAGAGTTAGGAGATATTTGCAACTACCAAAAAGTTTCTCAGATAATTAAATTTGCAGGTGTTGCTCCTTATCATTACGAATCCAGTCAGTTTACGGCACAGCATACTGCAATCACGAAGAAAGGCTCCAAATATTTAAGGAAAACCCTGTATCAGATTATTTTGCCTGTTATCAACAACAACGAAGTCTTTCGTATTTATTACAGCGGGGCTATCCCAAACTTTGTGTAAAGTCCAAACAAGGGAAAAACAAGGTAGTTGCGGGGAGCGTTTTTGCTCCCTGCTTTTCAATATAACAGAAATAAGGCAAAAAATCAAGCCTTAATCCGGCAGCCGGTCAGCGAAAAATACCTCCAGCTGGGAATGGATAACGCCCCAATCCCGGCGTTTGCCTGTCCATTTTTTTGTGATGTCCATCATCGCCAGATACAGCATCTTCAGCAGGCTGTCATCGGTCGGGAATACGGATTTCGACTTGGTAACCTTGCGCAGTTGTCGATTAAATCCTTCAATGGCATTGGTGGTATAAATCAGCGTCCGAACCTCCTGCGGGTACTTAAAATAGGTGGATAATTTCGGCCAATTTGCTTCCCACGATTGCGCAATTTTGGGGTATTTACCATTCCATTTCTCGCC
>CBCTZG010000034.1:0-31554 GCA_965151315.1 uncultured Clostridia bacterium | reverse complement strand
AACAACATGGTGGTTTTCCATGTGTCTACCTTTATCTTACAACTTCACATAGCGGAGGGGGTATTTATTTCCCTAAATAGGTAAAGTGCATGTAGTCCTTTTTGCCGTCCTCGCCCCAGGCGTTGCCGCCCCAGAGCCAGCCGTATTTAGCAAAGGTCCTGACAACAATACTGTCCGCCGGGATTGAGTACGGGTCTTCCCCGGGTTTCCAGTATTTCCCGGTGATGGCCGTACCGTCGGCCATAGAATAATAGTTTTCCATAGAGTTGATGTCGATGCAGGTGCCATAACTGTGGTGCGAAGTCCCGCCAAACGCCGTGCTCCGCCAGGAATAACCGCCTACGTCCTTGATGGGGAACTGGGACGGGTCGTTGAAGATCTCCGTGAAAATATTTACCACGTCGCTGGCCAGATTTTCATTTACCGTCAGGCTCCGGGTCCCCGGCTTTTTAGTGCCGTCGCTCTGCAGCACCCAGACCGGCACTTCCACCGTTTTCATATGGGCGGAGGCCTCCGCCTGGGAAGTAAATGGCTGCCCGTTGGGGAATACCCGCGCTTCCTTGGCCTCCAGCTCCGCTTTCGTCTGACTGGCCGTGGTCATGGCCGCCCCGGACATCACCGGGCGGACAGATACCGCCGGGCGGGTAGGATCCTGATATTTAAATTCTACCGGTGTGCTGAATACCTCCGTACCATCTTCCAGCAGCGTACCAATGGTCACATAGTAGACCTCACCGTGCTCCAGGTCCGATACGGGGATCACCGCCTGGGTCTTTTTTGTGTCCAGGCGCATGGCTTCCCGGTATGTGCTGTCTTTCACGATCACCGTGTAATTTTTCGCTGTATCGATGCTGGTCCATTCCAGCTCAACATCCTCAGTGGCAGTAAAGCCGTCGTACAGGGTTAAAAACTCCGGCAATGTATAAGAAACCTTTTCCTGGGCAAACTGTGTATAGGTACGCTGGATCAGGCTGATGGCCTGCTCCCGGGTCACATATCCCAGCGGCTCCACGGCGCTTTCCTCCGAACCGGCGATAATACCATATTTCAGCGCAATAGCAAGCTCGATGCTGGCCCAGTCCGACGCCTCTACAATATCCTCAAAATCCTCTATGAGGGTATCCACCTCGGATTTTAAAACAACCACGTTCACCTCAGCGGCCTTTAGGGTGTTGATGAGCATCTTCGTCATTTCCTGCCGGGTGATGGCCCCCTCCGGGTCGAAAATCTCCGCGGACCGGCCGGCGATAATGCCCCGGTTATACGCCCGCACCACGTTGACGTCGGCTGTATCCACAAAGGGAGAGGCCAAATCTGCGTCCGGTACGGCGTTCTTAGCAATGTGATCATAAATTTTCATGATCAGCTGGCAGAATTCCTGCCGGGTAATATTCTCCTGTAAATTTTTCGAGACAAGCTCCGACGAGATCAGCCCCGCCTGGCTGGCTGCCTCATAATCCGGCTCCGCCCATTGGCTCAGATCCGACGCCTGCACACTATACGGCAGCAGCATCAGGCCGGCGGTCACCAGACTCAATATTTTTTTCATGCTCTGAACATTCCTTTCACTGCGGCCAAGCCCCTTGGCCCGGTCCATTCCTGTTTTCCTGGCAAAACGCCAAAATCTGAATACAGTTGCTATTGTACCACATCAAACGCCAAAGGTCAACGTCTACGATGTGAAAAGTTTATGACGAAACTATGAACGCCCCCGGCATTTGGCGCAGTAACCGTATATTTCGACCTTATGACCGGTGACTGTAAAGTTCTGGATATCCATGCGCCCCACTGGGCAATCCCCGATCAGGATTTTTTTTCGGCACCCCAGGCAGACCGCATAATGCCGGTGCTCTTCGGATACCAGCTGATAAAAACGCTGCTTCTGAACCCCGGACAGCATCTCCACCGCCCCCAGATCCAGAAGCCTTTCTAAGTTCCGGTATACGGTAGACAGACTCATACTGCCGCACATGCTGTGGATTTCCTCTGCGGAGCAGGGCTTGTCCGCCTGTTCCATGGCCGCTATGATGGCCACGCGCTGGCGGGTTTTTTTGATTCCCATTTCCTCCAATATATGCCCCATTATCCTCGCCTCCGTTTCCAGATCAGCAATACCACCAGCACGGCCACGCCGGTAAGTACAATGGTTCCCCCCGGCTTTAGGTTCAGGTAATAGGCCAAAAACAAACCGCTTACCGTAAAGACCAGGGCAAACCCAATCGCAAACGCCAAGGCCTGCCGATAGCTTTTCGCCACGGTCATGGCGCAGGCTACCGGGATCACCATCAGGGAGGAGATCATCAGGGCGCCCACCGTCCGGGACGCCACGGAGACGGTTACCGCCGTCAGCACCATAAATATGAAATTCACAGCGCCCACATGCATTCCGGAAAGCCGGGCTCCTTCCTCGTCAAAGCTGATAAAAAACAATTCCCTATATAACAGAAGAGAAACGGTCAGCACCACCAGGGAAAGCCCTACCGTCAGGATCAGCTCAAAATCGGACACAGCCACAATGGAGCCAAACAGGAAGCTATTCAGATTTGCCCCGGCGCCGGTGATGAACCCGGAAAAAATCGCTGTCAAGCCCACGCCGGCAGACATGATCACCGTGGTGGAAATTTCCGCATACTTGCCAAAGGCCCGGCGGAACCCCTCAATGCCCAGGACGGCGCCCAGGGAAAACAGGACAGCGCCCAGCACCGGGTTCAGGCCAAAGGCCAGGCCGAAGGCGATCCCAGCCAAGGCCGTGTGGGATGTGGCGTCGCCAATATTGGATAGCCGCTTTAAAACGATCACCAGCCCGATACAGGGGGCGATCACGGAAATGCAGACAGCCAGCAGGAAGGCTTTCTGCATAAACGCGTATGTGAAAATCCCCGGCATCCTATTCCACCTCCCTTACCGTGCCGCTGCCGTCTGCCGACAGCGCCAATAGCTTTCCTGCCACCGCCGTCAGAGCGCGGGTGTCATGATTGGTCATCACCATCGTGACCCCCCGCCGGTTCAGCGCCCGCAGCAGGCTTGTGATGGTGTCCACAGACTTGGCGTCTATCCCCACAGTCGGCTCGTCTAAAAAAATCAGCTCCGGCCGGCTGACCAGTGTCCGGGCGATAAACGCCCGCTGTTGCTGGCCGCCGGAAAGCTGGCCGATTAGCCGCTTTTTCAAATCCAGGATACCCACCTCGTCCAGCGCCCGATCCACCATGGCCTGCCGCTCCCGCCGGGATTTTCCCCGGCCGGCTGTATACAGGTTTGCGAAAACCACCTCTTCTACTGTAGCGGGGAAACTGGTGTTAAAGGCGTTGGCTTTCTGGGAAACATAGCCAATCCGCCCCGGCTCCCGGAAGCTTCTCCGGTCTGTGCCAAACAGGGTGATTCGCCCTTGTGCATAGGGCAGAAGCCCCAGGATAATTTTCATCAGGGTGGTTTTGCCGGTCCCGTTTTCTCCCACAATCCCTAAAAAATCCCCCGGTTCCAGGGAAAAGGAAATCTGATGCAGTACCGGCTGTTTTTCATAATGGAAGGACAGGTCCTCCACCCGCAAAATCTCTTTCATGCCGAACTCCTATTCCAACGCTGTTTTCAGGTTTTGCAAATTCTTTTCCATGACTGTTAAATAGCTGCTGTTTTCCGTGTTGCCTTCAAAGGGATCCAAAACCAAGGCCTGCGCGCCGGTTTCCGCCTGGATCGTTTCTAAGGCCTTGCTTTGGACCAGCTCTTCAAAGAACAAATAATGAATGTCCTTTTTCCGCATAATTTCTACAATTTGAGCAAGCTGCGCAGGCGACGGATCGCTGTCCGCTGTCAGCCCTTCCGCTGGGATCTGCTCTAAACCGTAGGCATTGCATAAATAACCATAGGCCCGGTGTGATACAACAATCTCCTTTTTCGGGCAGGCAGCCAGGGTATCCCGATACGCCTGATCCAGGGCGGCAAGCTTTTCCTGCTGGGCCTGAAGGTTTGTCTGGTAATGCACCTGGTTTTTGGGATCTGCCTGGGAAAGCGCGTCTGCAATAGCTTCTAACTGGATGCCGGCGTTTTCCGGATCCAGCCAGACATGGGGATCCACGCTGCCCTCCTGCATTTGTTCCGGCACTGATTTGGCTGCTTCCACAACGACCAGGTCCGGGTTAGACAGGGAGGCCAGCACCTTTTCGCACCAGCTTTCCATCCCCTTACCACTGTACACAAATACATCCGCCTGCTCCAGCTTGATCATATCCTCCGGCGACGGTTCCCAGTCATGGGGCTCAACCCCTGGAGGAACCAGGTTTTCCACCTGGGCATACGCCCCGGCAATGGTTTTTGTAAAATCATACATGGCCCAAAACGAGGTATATACCCGAAGAGCCGCCGTGTCCGGCTCCGGCTGTGTCCCTTGACAGCCTGCCGTCAGCAAAATAACAAAGATCAGCGTCCAAATTTTTTTCATTGTATCCTCCTGTAAATGCAAATCATTTGCAATTAGATTTATTGTACAGGATTTTCCCTGCAAAGTCAAGGGAATTTTGTCATCAAATCCATAATTTGTTGTAGGAGTACAATACATATTCATTGTACAATATGTTTGACAAACCTACATATATTGTGTTTGCGCCCGAAGTATAAAAGACAGGTGTTTTTCGGAGAAAACGCCTGGAAATGGGAGAAATATTTAAGAAAACTATGTCCGTGGAGAAAAACACAAAAGCGATCAAGACATATATACAGGAACAATTAAAATGAGATCAGGAGAGGATCAATTAAGCATGTTCGGCCCACGGGATCCATTTATGGGCAGTCAGTAACAGCTGCGTGGCTGCTAGACCAATGAAAAGGGCACTTGTGCCCTGCCAGCAGTGGGCTGGGCTACGCCAGAAAATGAAATACCCCCCGCTATGGGGGGATCTTTATTGTAGCTCCAGCTCTTGCAGACCCAGTGTATGCTGGTAATAATACCGCATGATGTCTTGGCGGGTGATGATTCCCATAAAGAAGCCCCGGTCGTCGATGACCGGAACAAAGTTCTGGTCAAAGGCCTTTTGCAAAAGCTCTTCCATGGTTTCCGTAATATGTACAGGAGCGTTCCGGTCGGTGCGGAGGATATCCCGGATCGTCCGTTGTTCCTCGTCCTTGATCTCCACCTGCTTTACCTCACCGTTTTCCCCTTTGATGATATACCAGAGGAAATCCCCCTCGCTGACCGTCCCTACATACCGGCCGTCCTCGGAGAGGACCGGGATGGCTGTATAGCCGTGGTAATGCATTTTTTCCAGACCCTGCCGGATCGTATTGGTGTCGGTCACATAAGCTACACTGCTTTTGGGCTTTAAAAAAAACGCGATGTTCATGGTTTTATCCTTTGTTACATTCCTTTCCTTCTAAAAATGCCGCGGCCTGCTCCAAAACAGGCTGGTCATGGGCTAAAAGGCCCAGGGCGGCTTCCCGGGAGCACCATTGGTATTGGGCCACCTCTTCCGCCTGCAGACGGATTTCTCCGCCGGCAGGGGAGGCCAGGAAATAGACGGCGTCCTTTTCCACTCCCGGCCGGGGGGAATACCGGGAAACAGCCCGGAATCCCTCTGACAGCCGGACGGTAAGCCCAGTCTCTTCCCGAATTTCCCGCAAGGCGGTTTCCGATTCAGACTCCCCAGCCTCCACATGCCCCTTGGGAAACCCCCAGTGGCCGGCGGCGCCGGGCTTTCGGTTCAAAATCAGCAGATATTCATAGATTCCATTTTGGCGCCGGAAAATGACGGCGCCGCAGGATTTTTCATAGCTCATCGTTCCATTGCTCCCACATTGACTTTTATAATTTTATGCCCTTTGACAATATAAGCGTTCTGGGCCATACGCATCATGGGCAGGTCGTTTTTGGAATCGGAATAGAAATTTTCGATTTCCGCGTCGGGGTATTCCGCCCGGAAGAGCGCCGGCTTTTTTTCCCGGTAACAGATCCGGCGGAGCCGGCCGGTTTTAAAATCCACCGACGAGCAGATGCAGTGCCGGATGTCCAGCCGCCGGCAGATTTCATCCAGGATAAAATCGCAGGAGCCGGAAATGATTACGTCGTCCTCCCGCCGGAGCTGAGCGTAAAAAGGCTTGATTTTACGTTCATTGGCGTCCCAGAACGCTTGGACGGCACCAGTAATTTCCCCGGCCATCTCCAAAAAAAGCTGGAGATATTTTTCCGCCTGGGACTCTAGCTCCGCCATGGTCACAACACACAGCCTGTACTTAATCCAAGCGGATAACACCGCCGGGACAAACCGGATTAGGCCGGGTTTGCGTTTTAAGCAGAAAAAGAAAAAATCGACTACAGTTTCCCCGTCGTATATGGTGTTATCAAAGTCATAAACATTCAATCCAAAAATACCTTCTGTTCCTTGGGTTTACCGCTGGTCTAACGGCGTATAGGCTACTCTGTCGGAAATGCTCTTATAAGCCGGCCGGATGATCTTGCCGGCGTGGACCAGCTCTTCAATCCGGTGGGCGCTCCAGCCAGCGATCCGGGCAATGGCAAAGATGGGGGTATACAGCTCCGTGGGAAGCCCCAGCATGCTGTAGGCAAAGCCGCTGTAGAAGTCTACATTGGCGCTGACGCCTTTATAAATCCTCCGCTCCTGGGCAATGACCTCCCGGGCCAGCCGCTCTACAGAAGCGTACAGCTGATATTCAGCCGTCTGCCCTTTCTCCTTAGCAAGCTTCTCTACAAAGGATTTGAACATGACTGCCCGGGGGTCGGAAATGGAATACACAGCGTGTCCCATACCATAGATCAGGCCTGCGCCGTCAAAGGCCTCCTTATGCAGGAGCTTGGCAAGGTATGTACGGATAGCGTCGTCATCCGTCCAGTCGGTAACATGTTTCTTCAAATCTTCAAACATATGCACGACCTTAATGTTCGCGCCACCATGCCGGGGGCCCTTCAGGGAACCCAAAGCCGCGGCGATAGCGGAATAGGTGTCTGTGCCGGAGGATGTCACCACTCGGGTGGTAAAGGAGGAGTTGTTACCGCCGCCGTGCTCGGCGTGGAGTACCAGCGCCATGTCCAACACCCGTGCCTCTAAGGCTGTATACCGACTGTCGCTGCGCAGGGTATGCAGAATATTCTCCGCTGTGGAGAGCCCCTCCACTGGGGAGTGGATAAACAAGCTTTCCCCATCGTGGTAATGCCGGTAGGTCTGGTAGCCGTATACCGACAGTAAGGGAAATTGGGCGATTAACTGAATGCACTGCCGCAGAACATTTTCAATCGACAGGTCATTGGGATTGTCGTCATAGGAATAGAGCGTCAGTACACTGCGGGCTAAGGTATTCATCATATCATCGCTGGGGGCTTTCATGATAATATCCCGGACAAAATTGCCGGGGAGCTGCCGGTAGTGGGCTAAAAGTGTTTCAAAATCCGAAAGCTCCTGCGCTGTGGGGAACCGGCCGGCAAGCAGCAGGAACACAACCTCCTCAAAGCCGAACCGCTGGTCGGCCAAAAAGCCGTGGATAATATCCTCCACATTAACACCCCGGTAGAAAAGCTTTCCCTCACAGGGGACTGTTTCCCCGTTGACTACTTCGCTGGCGCATACCTCCGAGATTGCCGTCAGCCCGGCTACAACGCCCCGGCCCTGTAGATCCCGCAGGCCGCGCTTTACGTCATATTTCTCATACAGTGCAGGATCAATCTGATCGCTGCCTTTACATAAATCCGCAATTCTTTTGATTTGGTTTTCCATATATCTGCCTCCTTCTGTCAAGCGGCTGGCGCCGCGGGCATATAATCAATATATCTATTATTATACGCCCAAATCGGCATTCCAGTCAATGAACTGGGTGTGAACAATTATAAAATTTCTGAGAAAATCTGTCACATTTCACGCAAATTGTCATATTTATTTAACAATTTTATAGAAAAGAAAGGAAATTTTGATTTATCCATTGTGCAAATCGTTGCAATATGTTACAATAAAAGGCAGTAAATTCGACAAATAGATTTCAGAAGGGAGATTGGGTATGAAATTATCTGAAGTACGGGATATTTTGGGTGCGAAGGTGCTGACCGGGGAAGAACTGATAGATAATGAGGTGAACTCTGCCTGCGGCTGCGACCTGATGAGTGATGTTTTGGCTTTTGTAAAGGACAGGGCCCTGCTGCTCACCGGGCTGATGAACCCCCAGGTGATCCGGACGGCGGAGATGATGGATATTACGGCCATTGTGTTTGTCCGGGGGAAGCAGCCGGAGGACACCCTGGTGGGCATGGCGAAAATGAAAGACATGATTTTGATGTCCACGGAATACCCTTTATATATTGCCAGCGGCTTGCTGTATACAAACGGGCTGACCGGAGGGGGGCAGCAGAATGAATAGTACGCTCTCCCTGCATTTTACCGTGGACGCCAGCGACTTTACCCTGGCCGGGGAAACCTCCAGCAAGGTAAAAAAAACGCTGAACCAGCTGGGCTTTAACCCGGCTGTGGTGCGCCGGGTGGCCATTGCCATGTATGAAGGGGAGATCAACATGGTGATCCACGCCAACGGCGGCGTGATTGACGTGTCCATTTCCCCGGAGGAGATTATTGTCTGGCTCCGGGATACGGGCCCTGGGATCCCCGATATTGAAAAAGCCATGCAGGAAGGGTTTTCCACGGCCACCAATAAGGTTCGGGAGCTGGGCTTCGGCGCCGGTATGGGGCTCCCGAATATGAAAAAATACACCGACGACATGGAAATCGAAACGGAACTGGGCGTAGGGACTACGGTGAAACTGGTGATCCGGGTGAATCCATAGCCGGTCGGACTGGGGAAAATAGCAAGAAAGGGGAAAGGGGCATGAAATACTGGCATTCAGTAACCCTGGACAAGGACGCATGCAAGGGCTGTACAAACTGCCTGAAGCGGTGTCCTACGCAGGCTATCCGGATTCAGAACGGCAAGGCCAAGATTTTGAAGGAACGCTGCATTGACTGCGGCGAATGTATCCGGGTATGCCCATACCATGCGAAAAAAGCCGTGACAGACGGCTTTGAAATATTAGAACAATATCAATACACTATCGCGCTGGTGGCGCCTACCTATTGCAGCCAGTTTTCCAAAGCGGACAATATCGATCTGATGCTGACGGTTTTAAAGCGGATCGGGTTTGACGACGTGTTCGAGGTGGCCCGGGGGGCGGAGCTGGCCAGCATGAAAACAAGGGAGCTTTTGCAGTCCGGCGAGCTTTTGAAGCCAACGATCTCTTCTGCCTGCCCGGCAGTAGTCAAACTGATCGCCGTACGGTTCCCAAACCTGATTGGCAATATCATCCCGCTGCGTTCTCCCATGGAGCTGGCGGCGGAGAAAGCCCGGGCGGAGGCCGTGCGGAAGACGGGCCTGGCGCCGGAGGAGATCGGCGTGATTTTTATCAGCCCCTGCGCCGCCAAGGCTACGGAAATTAAATCCTCCCTGACGGTATCCAGCTCCCATGTGGACGGGGTAATTTCCATTAAGGATACATATTTGAAAATTGCCCAGGAGATCAATAAAATTCCGGAGGCGGAGATTGAGCATCTGAGCCATTCCGGCAAGGAGGGCATCCTGTGGGCAACCTCCGGCGGGGAAGCCGCCGCTTCCGGCGTGGAGCGCCGGGTGGCGGTAGATGGCATCCATAACGTGATCGCGCTTTTGGAGGATATTGAGGACGGTAAGCTGGACGATATCGACTATGTGGAGGCCCTGGCCTGCACCGGCGGCTGCGTGGGCGGCCCGCTGGTGGCGGAGAATAATTTTGTGGCGGAGTCCCGTTTAAAGCGGCTATGCCGGGAGCTTCCCTATGAATTGGAAGAATTGGGCGAAGATATCAACGCCTTTTGGGATCGGCCGCTGGTCTATCGGCCGGTTATGAACCTAGACGAGGATATTCAAAAGGCTATGATGAAAATCGTGCGGCTGGAAGAGATTTACGAGCGGCTGCCCAAGCTGGACTGCGGCTCCTGCGGCTCGCCCAGCTGCCGGGCCCTGGCTGAGGACATCGTCCGGGGCTACGCCCAGGAAACCGACTGCATTTTTAAGCTCCGGGAGCGGATCACCGCGCTGGCCCGGGAAATGGTAGAGCTGGACGGCGGGGAACGCAGCAGCGGAGGCCCGGATGGAAAAAAGAAACAGGAAGAACAGTAAAGGATGTGAGGGTATGACTGTATCAGAGTTGGCAAAGGCGCTGGATTGCCGGGTGGCCTGCGGGGCCGGCGGACTGGGCCGGCCTGTGGCGGGATGCTATATCGGCGATCTGCTGAGCCTGGCTATGGGCCGGGTGCAGAAGGGGAATGTCTGGATTACAATCCAGACCAATATCAATACAGCCGCTGTGGCGTCCTTGACGGAGGCGGGCTGTATCCTGCTGTGCGATGGGTTTTCACCGGATGAAAATACTGCGAAAAAGGCGGAGCAGGAGGATATTCCGATTTTGTGCGCAGACAAAGACGCCTACAGCCTGGCTGTGACGCTGGCCGGGCTGGGCATATGAGCTGTTATTATGACCTGCACATCCATTCAGCGCTGTCCCCCTGTGGGGATAATGACATGACCCCCAATAACATTGTCAATATGTCCCTGATTAAGGGACTGGATATGATCGCTGTGACCGACCATAACACCTGCGGCAACGTTCGGGCCGTAATGGCCGCGGCGGCAGGACGGATTACGGTGGTGCCGGGGCTGGAGGTCGAAACGGCGGAGGCGGTGCACATAGCCTGTTACTTCCCGACTGTCAGGCAGGCGGAGAAAATGGCCGCAGTGGTTCGGGACCATTTGCCGCCCATTGCTAATCGGCCGGATATTTTCGGCGATCAGCTGTATATGGATGAAAACGATCAGATAATGGGCCGGGAGGAACGGCTTTTAGTCAGCTCCACGACCTTGCCGGTCGAGGCGGTTTTCCGGCTGGCCCGGGAATTCGGCGGCGCGGCTGTCCCCGCCCATATCGACCGGGACAGCTACAGCATCCTGGCCAATTTAGGCGCGATCCCGCCGGAGCTCCCGGTAACCGCTGTGGAAATTACCCAAAGCCGTCGGACGGCCATGGAAGCCCGGTATCAGGATTACAGGATCCTCACCAATTCCGATGCCCATTATCTGGAGGATATTGCGGAGCCGGTTTATCAGCTTCCGATTTTGTCTAAAAATGCCGAAGAAGCTGTCAAATATTTGTGCAGGTTATGAGAAATTATTTTCTAAATAGCACTGGATTTTTTGCCTTGAAATTGATATAATGATATGCGATATTGATATTTTTATATCAACCTATATGAAATTGATATAACAATGTGGATACCAGCTTTTGCCGGCTGCCCGGCAAAAGCGTTTTAACGAAGAGGAGGACTATTGATGGAGAAAAAAAGTACGCTGCCTTTTTCGGGCACAAAGGAGCAGGAAGAGCAGCTCATGGCGGTAATTGAACGCCACAAGGGCCAGGCCGGGGCCACGATCCCCGTACTGCATGAGGCCCAGGAAATTTACGGGTATCTGCCCATTGAGGTGCAGAAAATGATTTCTGTGGGGTTGGGTGTACCGCTGGCCGAAATTTATGGGATTGTAACCTTTTATGCCCAGTTTTCGCTGAACCCCAAGGGCGTTTACCAGATCGGCGTATGTCTGGGTACGGCCTGCTATGTAAAAGGCTCCGGCGATATTTTAGAGAAGATCAAGGAAATTTTGAAGATCGACGTGGGCGAATGCACCGCGGATGGGAAGTTCTCGTTAGACGCCACCCGCTGTATCGGCGCCTGCGGCCTGGCGCCGGTAATCACCATCAACGACGACGTTTACGGCCGTCTGACGGTGGAGGAAATCCCGGGTATTCTGCAAAAATACGAATAAAACAGGTGGGAGCATGAAAGAGCTGTCCTTACATATCCTGGATATTATCCAGAACTCCATCGCGGCCGGGGCGGAGCTGGTAACCCTGGAAATTACAGAGGATACCGAAAAGGATTTGTTCGCCTTTACGGTGACGGATAACGGGAAGGGAATGTCCAAAGAATATGTGGAAGCGGTTATGGACCCATTTACTACCAGCCGGACTACCCGGAAGGTAGGCTTGGGGATCCCCCTGCTGAAGCATGCCTGCGAAGCGGCGGGCGGCAGCCTGGAGATCCGGTCCCAGGTGGGGCGGGGTACGGCGGTAGAGGCCCGGTTTGGATATTCCCATATCGACCGGCAGCCCTTAGGGGATATGGCCCAAACCATGCACGGCTTGATTACGGCGCATCCAGGGGTGGATTTTGTTTACCGGCATTGGGTGAACGGAAAGCAGTTTTCGGCTGACACCCGTGAAATGAAAACAATTCTCAGCGGCGTCCCCTTAGACCAGCCGGAGGTGCTTTTGTGGCTTCTGGATTATTTGCGGGACGGCGAACAAAGTTTATATCAGGAGGATTCGGAAGAATGAAAAGTTTAGCGGAATTAGAAGAAATCAGAAAAAAAGCGGCTATGGGCGTGAATATGCGCAAGGATTCCAACGCGGTGCGGATTGTTGTAGGCATGGCCACCTGCGGGATCGCAGCCGGAGCACGGCCGGTAATGAGCGCGTTTGTGGAGGAAGTGGCAAAGCGGAACTTAGAGCATGTTTCCGTTGTCCAGACCGGCTGTATCGGCATGTGCCGCCTGGAGCCCATCGTTGAGGTGATGGTGCCCGGCCAGGAAAAGGTTACCTATGTTAAAATGACGCCGGAGAAGGCGAAGCAGGTCGTTGCGGAGCATATCGTCAACGGCCGTCCGGTAGCGGAATACACCATCGGCGCGGCACAATAATCCCCGGCTTTTCGGGAAGTAAACGAAAGGAATGGTAAAAAACATGGATATGGTTAGAGGTCACGTTTTATGCTGCGGCGGTACGGGCTGTACCTCCTCAGGCAGTGAGGCCATTATCAAGGAAATGGAGACCCAGCTCAAGGCGTTTGGGCTGGATAAAGAAATCAAAGTCATTAAGACAGGCTGCTTCGGCCTCTGTGCCCTGGGCCCGATCATGATCGTTTATCCGGAAGGCGCGTTTTACAGCCGGGTGCAGGTGGAGGACGTGAAGGAAATCGTTTCCGAGCACCTGTTAAAGGGCCGGATTGTAAAGCGTCTTTTATATCAGGAAACCGTTGAGGAGGACAATATTAAGAGCCTGAACGAGGTTGATTTTTACAAAAAGCAGCTGCGCCTGGCGCTTCGAAACTGCGGCGTGATCGATCCGGAAAACATTGACGAATATATTGCTGCCGATGGCTACAAGGCGTTAGCCAAGGTTTTGACGGAAATGACCCGGGAGGAGGTCATTGACGAGATCAAGCGGTCCGGCCTTCGGGGCCGGGGCGGCGCTGGTTTTTCCACCGGCCTGAAATGGCAGTTTACATATGCGGCGGAGGGCGACCAGAAATATGTTGCCTGTAACGCCGACGAAGGCGACCCTGGAGCGTTTATGGACCGTTCCATCCTGGAGGGCGATCCCCACAGTGTCATTGAGGCTATGGCCATCGCTGCCTACGCGGTAGGCGCGAACCGGGGCTTCATCTATATCCGGGCGGAATACCCCATCGCGGTCAAGCGCTTGGAGATCGCCATCGGCCAGGCTAAGGAATACGGTCTTTTAGGCGACAATATTTTTGGTACCGATTTCTGCTTTGAGTTGGAGCTTCGCTTAGGTGCCGGCGCGTTTGTCTGTGGTGAGGAAACCGCGCTGATGACATCTATTGAAGGCAAGCGCGGGGAGCCCCGCCCCCGTCCGCCGTTCCCGGCGAACAAGGGCCTGTGGGCAAAGCCGACCCTTTTGAATAATGTAGAAACCTACGCCAATATTACCCAGATTATCAACAACGGGGCGGATTGGTTTGCCTCCATTGGTACGGAGAAGAGCAAGGGCACCAAGGTATTCGCCTTGGGCGGCAAGATCAACAACACCGGCCTGGTGGAGATCCCCATGGGCACCACACTGCGGGAAATCATAGAGGATATCGGCGGCGGCATCCCCAATGGGAAGAAGTTCAAGGCCGCCCAGACCGGCGGGCCTTCCGGCGGCTGTATCCCGGCGTCTTTGATGGATACGCCTATCGACTACGATTCCCTGATCCAGATTGGCTCCATGATGGGTTCCGGCGGCCTGATTGTAATGGACGAAGACAACTGTATGGTGGATATCGCGAAATTCTTCCTGGAGTTCACTGTGGATGAATCCTGCGGTAAATGTACCCCCTGCCGGATTGGTACCCGGCGGCTTTTGGAGCTGCTGACCAAGATCACCGACGGCAAGGGTACTATGGAGGACATTGATAAGCTGGAGGAGCTGTGCTACAGCATTAAGGCCTCGGCTATGTGCGGCCTGGGCCAGACGGCCCCCAACCCGGTCCTGTCCACATTGCGGTATTTCCGGGATGAGTATGAGGCCCATGTCCGGGATAAGGTTTGTCCCGCCGGGGTTTGTAAGGCCCTGTCCCGGTATGTGATCGACCGGGAAAAGTGCAGAGGCTGCAGCCTGTGCGCCCGCCAGTGCCCAGTAAACGCGATTTCCGGTGAGATCAAGTCACCCTTTGTCATTGACCCGGATAAATGTATCAAGTGCGGCGCTTGTATGAGCGCTTGTAAGTTCCAGGCCATCTACAAAAAGTAAGCGTCAAAGGAAAGGAATGAAAATAGAAACATGGATATGGTAAATTTGAAAATCAACGGACAGCCTGTCAGTGTGCCGCAAGGCTATACGGTCCTGCAGGCTGCGCGGGAAGCAGGCATTGATATTCCGACCCTTTGCTACTTGAAAGATGTTTCGGAAACCGGTTCCTGCCGGATGTGTGTAGTAGAGATCGTAGGCGCCCGGGCGTTGCAGGCAGCCTGCGTGTACCCGGTGGCGGAGGGGATTGAGGTGCTGACCCATTCCCCCAAGGTAAAGGCGGCCCGCAAGGCCACCTTAGAGTTGATCCTCTCCAACCATGACCGGAAGTGCCTGACCTGTGTGCGGAATAAAAACTGTGAGCTCCAGACCCTCAGCGAGGAGCTGGGCATTACCGATATTGCCTTTGAAGGGGCCCGGAATGAATATGAGATCGATGATGTTTCCCCCTCGGTTGTGCGGGATAACAATAAATGTGTGCTGTGCCGCCGGTGCGTGAATATGTGTAAAAATGTGCAGACCGTGGGTGTAATCGACGCGGTGGGCCGCGGGTTTGCCACGAAGATCGGCTGCGCGTTTGACATGCCTTTGGCGGAAACGGCCTGTGTAAACTGCGGCCAGTGTATTACTGCCTGCCCGGTAGGCGCCCTGAAGGAAAAGGATAATACCGACGACGTTTGGAAGGCGCTGGCGGACGACAGCAGGTATGTCATTGTGCAGACGGCCCCGGCTGTCCGGGCGGCCTTAGGGGAGGAATTCGGCCTGCCCATGGGTACACCGGTGACAGGGAAAATGGCGGCTGCGCTGCGCCGGCTGGGGTTTGACGCTGTATTTGATACAGATACAGGCGCGGATCTGACGATTATGGAAGAGGGGACCGAGCTTTTGGAGCGGATGAAAAACGGCGGCAAGCTGCCCATGATCACCTCCTGCAGCCCGGGCTGGATCAAGTTCTGCGAGCATAACTTCCCGGATTTCCTGGACAATCTGTCCAGCTGTAAATCCCCCCACCAGATGTTTGGCGCGGTTTTGAAATCCTACTACGCGAAAAAGCATGATATAGACCCGGCAAAGATGTTTGTCGTTTCTGTTATGCCCTGTGTGGCCAAGAAGTTTGAGGCTGCCCGGCCGGAAATGGAAGTAGAATCCCTGCGGGATGTTGACGCGGTGATCTCCACCCGGGAGCTGGCCCGGATGATCAGGCAGGCAGGTATCCAGTTTGAACGCCTGCCGGAGGAGAAGTTTGACCAGCCGTTCGAAGAAGCCACAGGTGCCGGCGTCATCTTTGGCACCACCGGCGGCGTGATGGAAGCGGCCCTGCGTACTGTTGCAGAAATCGTAGAAAACAAGCCGTTGGAGAATATTGAGTTCACGGCTGTCCGGGGTACGGAGGGTATTAAGGAGGCCACGGTTACCCTAGGCGGTCAGGACGTCCGGGTGGCCATCGCCCATGGCCTGGGCAACGCCCGGAAGCTGTTGGATTCCATCCGGTCCGGCGAGAAGAACTACGAGTTTATTGAGATCATGGCTTGTCCCGGCGGCTGCGTAACCGGCGGCGGACAGCCCATCTGCTCCGCTAAGACCCAGATGGATGTGGATGTGAAGGCACAACGGGCCAAGGCGCTGTATACAGAAGACGCCAATTCTCCCATCCGCAAGAGCCACGAAAACCCGGATATCCAGCTGTTATACAAAGATTTCCTGGAGAAGCCCGGCTCCCATAAGGCCCATGAGCTGCTGCATACTCACTATCATGACAGGGGATTGTTCTAAAAATGGCAATAAAAAAAGTGTGCCCGCCGGCACACTTTTTTTATTGCTTGCCCTCTAAGAAATATGTGGCTTCCATATCCGCTGTAGACAGGGCAAATGCCAGGGGGAACATCTCAAAGGCGCTGCCCACATTCCGGGAATCCTCCGTACCCGAAAAGCCCATATGGTACCGGATGGCAAAAGCCTCCTCCCGGGTCAGGCGCATGAAACCCGAGATGATGTATACGGATTTTTCCCCATGGCCGTAGGGAAGCTGATCCTGAAATTCAAAGGTGGGCACTCTGTTCCAGGTGCCGTTGTCATCCTTCACGTTGCGAAACCCAGGCTTGTAGCAGTTGATTTTGCAGAGGTCATGCAAAAGGGCGGCAATGGCGACGCTTTCCTCCGGCACGGTTAAGCCATATAGAGCCCGGACCCGGTCCCGGGCCAGGTAGTCGGCCAGGCATTCGTATACGTTGACGCTGTGCTCCGCCAAGCCGCCGGCGTAGGCGCCGTGGAACCGGGCGCTGGCCGGGGCGGTGAAAAAATCGCTGGCCGGGGAATCTAAGTAGGCCAGCAGCTTGTCGGCTCCCTCCCGGCGGATGCACCGGGTGTATATTTCCATAAATTTTTCTTTGACATCCATGTCTTCCACCCTCCCTGTTTTTTCTATTATACTATATTTTCCTGGAATTGTAAACCGGAAAATATGCTGCGACGCGATGTAAAGTTTTCAAAAAAGTATTGACTTTTTGTCGGCCGATATGTATAATATATATGAGCCGACAAAAAGCGAGGTGAGAAAATGTCGGAAAAGAAAATGGGGCGTCCGCCGGTGGAAAATCCTTTGTCCGAGCGCATTTATCTGCGGGTAGATAAGGCAACTAAAGAAAAGCTAGACTTTTGTGTGGAAAAATTAGGGACAACACGGTCAAATGTTGCACGGCAGGGAATTGAGCAGGTGTACGACAGCCTCAAAAAATAAAGAAGGAAGCAGCGCAATCCAGCAAAGAACCCGCCGCTTCCCAATCCCACAGCCATTGCAAAAGCAATGGTGCAGAAATATTATACCATCCGCACAAACTTTTTTAATATGCTGTAAAATTTTCAAAAAAGCGTTGACTTTTTGAGGTTCGTTTATTATAATATATTTGTGAGGTTCAAAAAGTGAGGTGATTCTGTGAGCCCACGGACAGGCAGGCCAAAAGCAGAAAATCCAAAGAAATACGACATTTCTATTCGCTATGACGAAGAAATGCACAAGGCTTTGTCAGCATACTGCGAAGAAAACGGCGTGACCAAGGTGGAAGCGTTCCGCCGGGGATTAAAGCTGCTTTTAGGTCTAAAGTAAACCAAATGGCTTTCAACTAAGAAAGCTGTTTGGTTATGTATATACAAGGTTTTGATTTGAACTAAAACTGCTGGAAACTTTTGTTGCTAGCAGTTTTTATTATTCCTTAAAAGTTTTTAAAAGCACTTGACAAACAGCTGCCAAAAGTGATATACTTATAGCAGCCAAAAGTATTGGAGGTGAATGCAACGGCTAAAAAAATGGGGCGTCCGACGGATAGTCCGAAAACCCATAGAATTATGACGCGTCTTGATGAGGCTGCTTTTACAAAGTTAAAAAATTTTTGTGAAAAACATGCCATCGGGATGGCAGAAGGGATTCGGCGCGCAATATCCCAGTTGGATGACAAATAAAAAAGAAAGCGGTGCGCCCATGACAGCAAAACACCGCTTCCCCAACCAACAGCCATTGCAAAAAGCAATGGTGCAGAAATATTATACCATCTGCACAAACTTTTTGCAATAGGCTGGGGACAATTTTTCATGATATAGAAAGGATTGTTTGCTATGCTAAACGGAAAGAATGTGATTGAAGAATTTTACTTTGGGAATCTGGACGCCGCGGAGGGGTATTTTGACCCCAGCCCGGAATACACTGCCCTACAAAACGCAGCGGTGGAAAAAGAAGAAGCGCTGCTGGAAACCTTAAATGAAGAACAGGCGGAGCGATACCAGCAGTATCTGGCAGCGGCCAGCGCCTTTTCCTGCATGGAAGACGCGCGGACCTTTATCAACGGCTGGACGCTGGCGGCGCGTTTCATATTGGATACCTTTCTGGCTTCGGGGTATACCCGCCGGCAGGACTAAAAAAATCCCGGTTTTCAAAACCGGGATTTTTTTACTGTTCCTCAATGCGCCGCCGGGCGATTTCCGCTAGGGCGTCGTGATCCGGGGTCTGTCCAAACTGGGCGTTGGCGGCGTTTTTCTGCCGGAACGCCCGGTTATCCTCCTCCGCCTGGAGCACGGTGGTGATCCCCTGCCGCTGCCAGCGGGCGATAATCTTATCCATATAGGGGAAGGACAGCTTGGCAGTCTGTAAAATACAGTATTCATAGGCCAGCGCCACCATTTCCTCGCTCATGCCGCATTCTGTGCGCCATTTCATCAGATACTGCTCTTCGCTCTGGCTTAGGGCCCGGTTGGTAATCCCCATAATTTTGCGGATGGCCCGGAGGTAGCTGCCCTTTTCCTGCTCCGCACCAATATAGGCCGATACCTGTTCCATGGTGGTGATCCCGGCTTCGTGCCAGCCGATAGCCACCTTTTCAATATAGTTCATATTTTTCTTATCCTTGGATACACAGTATTCCAAAAGCATCAAGACAACCTCTGGGCTGAACCGGAGCTCGTCGTAGAACCAATAAAGGGTTTCGGCGTCCTGGCTGGACAGGGTACGGCCTAAAAGCTGCTCGGCGATCTGCAGCATTTCTGACAGGCGCTTGTCCTGGGATATGGCCACAGCCACATCGGCGCTGTCCTGCTGGGTGCGGGCGCTGCCCGCCGGCGGAGCGGCGGGCTCCGGCTGGGGTGCGGGCCGGCCTTGGCCAAATTCATATGTACCGTCCGCTTCCCGCAGGATCCCGGCCTTTTCCCAATGGGCAAAGGCCTGCAAAACGTCGCTTTCCAGAATATCCAGCTGCTTGGCAATGTAGCTGGTTTCCACGTTCTTGCCGCCGAAGGCCAGATCCAGGGCGTACAGATACACCTTCACGAAGGTGCCGTTGGCGTCCTTGAGATGGTGCTCTATAAAATAGGTGGAAACCGGGACGTATTCATGCTTTAAGATAAATTGTGGCATAATCTTCCTCAAATCCTTCAAAAAAAATCCAATATGTCTCTTGACATATTGAAAATAGTGTGATAATATAGAATATTGTATAATGGTATTATTATGGGCATATTATCCGCTATCCTATCTATGGTGAAATTATACCATAGGATTGGATAAAAATCAAGGGTTTTTCAAAAAAAGCGGCGGCCCGGATTTTACCGAAAATTTAGACGAGGTGATTATTGAATGGTGCATGAGATACAGTTAGGCAAAAACACCCGGCTTAGCTATTCGAAGATCAACGAGGTTCTGGAAATGCCGAACCTGATCGAGGTGCAGAAAAATTCCTACAAATGGTTTTTAGACGAGGGGCTCCGGGAGGTTTTCCGGGATATTTCCCCCATCACCGACCATTCGGGACATCTGGTTTTAGAGTTTTTTGACTATAAGCTCGACTATAATTCTAAATATTCCGTAGAGGAGTGCAAGGAGCGGGACGCTAAATACGCGGCGCCGCTGCGGGTCAGCGTACGGCTGATCAATACGGAAACCGGCGAGATCAAGGAGCAGGAAATTTTCATGGGTGACTTCCCGCTGATGACTGAGCAGGGCACCTTTATTATCAATGGCGCGGAGCGCGTCATTGTCAGCCAGCTTGTCCGTTCACCGGGGATCTACTACGGCTTTGAGCGGGACAAGACCGGTAAGCCCCTCTACAATTCTACAGTAATCCCATACCGGGGTGCGTGGCTGGAATACGAAACGGATTCCAACGACGTTTTTTCCGTGCGCATTGACAGGACGAGAAAGCTCCCGGTCACCATTCTAATCCGTGCTATGGGCGTGGTATCCAACGGCGAGATTTTAGAAATGTTCGGCGAGGACCCCCGCTTTACGGCTACCTTTGAAAAGGATCCTACCTCCAGCCGGGACGACGCGCTTTTGGAAATCTACAAAAGGCTCCGGCCAGGCGAGCCCTTAAACGTGGAGAGCGCTGAGTCCTTGATTATGAATATGTTCTTTGACCCTAAGCGGTATGACCTGGCCCGGGTTGGCCGGTATAAATTTGATAAAAAGCTGGGCATCGCAGCCCGGATTAAAGGCAAAACCGTTGCCGACGACGTGATCAGCCCCCTGACCGGGGAGATCCTGGCCAAGGCCGGCGACGCCTTGAGCCAGGAAATGGCCGAGGCCATTGAACGCGCTGGCGTAAATAAGCTGGATCTTTTGGTAAACGAACAGCGGGTCCGGGTATTTTCCAATGATATGGTGTTCCTGTCTGAGTATATGGACATGGATCTTTCGGACATGCACATCAAAAAGGTGCGCCGTTCTGTGCTGGAAGAAATTCTGGACAAAGCAGAAAATGACGAGGAAGCTAAAAAGATGGTGTATGACCGGATCGATGAGCTGAGCCCCAAGCATATCACCATTGACGATATTTTAGCTTCTATTAACTATGTGCTGAACCTGGCCAATGGTATCGGCAGCATTGACGATATTGACCATTTAGGGAACCGCCGGCTCCGGTGTGTGGGTGAGCTTTTGCAAAACCAGTTCCGGATCGGCCTGGCCCGGATGGAGCGTGTTGTCCGGGAGCGGATGACCATACAGGACATGGAGATCATCACCCCCCAGACCCTGATCAATATCCGGCCCATTATTGCTACCATCAATGAATTTTTCGGGTCTTCCCAGCTGTCCCAGTTTATGGATCAGCCCAACCCCTTAGCGGAGCTGCGGCATAAGCGGAGAATCTCCGCCTTGGGCCCAGGCGGCCTGTCCCGGGAGCGGGCGGGCTTTGAAGTCCGGGACGTACACTATTCCCACTATGGCCGGATGTGTCCCATTGAGACCCCGGAAGGTCCCAACATCGGCCTGATTACCTCTCTGGCTACCTTTGCCCGGATTAACGAGTACGGCTTTATTGAGGCGCCGTACCGCCGGGTGGACAAAGCCACCGGTTGTGTGACCGATGAGATTATTTACATGACAGCGGATACGGAAGACGAATATATTATCGCCCAGGCCAATGAACCCTTGGATGCGGACGGTCGGTTTATGGACAAAAAAGTTTCCGCCCGGTATCGGGACGAGATCATCGAGGTGCCCGGCCAGGAAATTGATTTTATGGACGTTTCACCCCGGCAGCTGGTTTCCGTTGTTACAGCCTGTATCCCCTTCCTGGAAAACGACGACGCCAACCGTGCCCTGATGGGCTCTAACATGCAGTGCCAGGCTGTACCGCTTTTGACGACGGATTCCCCCATCGTGGGTACCGGCATGGAATATAAGGTGGCGAAGGACTCCGGCTCCGCTGTGCTTGCCAAGGAAGCCGGCGTGGTTGAAAAGGTTTCCTCGGAAGAAATCGTGATCAAGGGAGACGGCACCGGTGTGAAGCATCGGCATAAGCTGATTAAGTTCGCCCGGTCTAACCAGTCCACCTGTATCAACCAGCGGCCCATTGTAAAGCTGGGCGAGCATGTGGAAAAGGGCGACATTATTGCCGATGGCCCCGCTATGGATAACGGCGAGCTGGCCTTGGGCAAGAACATCCTCATCGGGTTTATGACCTGGGAGGGCTATAACTACGAGGACGCTGTCTTAATCAGCGAAGAACTGGTAAAACACGATGTATTTACATCTATCCATATTGAAGAATACGAATGCGAGGCCCGGGATACCAAGCTGGGGCCGGAAGAAATTACCCGGGATATCCCTAACGTGTCTGAGGACGCCCTGAAGGATCTGGATGAACAGGGCATCATCCGCATCGGCGCGGAAGTCCGGGCGGGCGACATCCTGGTAGGGAAGGTAACACCAAAGGGCGAGACGGAGCTGACGGCGGAAGAGCGTCTGCTGCGGGCGATTTTCGGGGAAAAGGCCCGGGAGGTTCGGGATACATCCCTGCGTGTGCCCCATGGGGAAAACGGGATCATTGTAGACGTGAAAACCTTTACCCGGGAAAACGGCGACGAGCTTTCCCCGGGCGTAAACCGGGTTGTGCGCTGCTACATCGCCCAGAAGCGGAAAATCTCCGTGGGCGATAAGATGGCCGGCCGCCACGGGAACAAGGGTGTTGTTTCCCGGGTCCTGCCTCAGGAGGATATGCCGTTCTTAGAGGACGGTACACCCCTGCAGATTGTGCTGAACCCGCTGGGCGTACCGTCCCGTATGAATATTGGGCAGGTGCTGGAAATGCACTTGGGCTATGCATACCGGACCCTGAGCGCTATGACGCCGGAGGAGATCGAGGCCATCGACGGCGACCCCACATTTAAGCAGGCGATTTTAGACGCCAAGAAAAAGAAGCCCCAGGGCGAGTACATCAAGCTGGCCACCCCGGTATTTGACGGGGCGGAGGACGAGGCGCTGGCTGTGGCGTTCCAGCAGGCCGGGCTCCGGCCGGACTTTAAGTCCGTTGTTTACGACGGCCGTACCGGCGAAAAGTTTGACAATCCGGTTACCGTTGGCGTGATGTATTACCTGAAGCTGGACCATTTGGTTGACGATAAGATCCATGCCCGTTCCACTGGCCCATATTCACTGGTGACACAGCAGCCTTTGGGCGGTAAGGCCCAGTTCGGCGGACAGCGGTTTGGTGAAATGGAAGTCTGGGCCTTGGAGGCATATGGTGCGGCGTACACCCTGCAGGAGATCCTGACAGTAAAATCTGACGATATTGTAGGCCGTGTGAAGACCTATGAGGCTATTGTGAAGGGTGAGAATATTCCGAAATCCGGTATTCCGGAATCATTTAAGGTGCTGGTGAAGGAACTGCAGTCCCTGGCGCTGGATATCCGGATTTTGAACCATGATATGGAAGAAATTGACTTAGACGCGTCTGTTGACGATGAAGACGACCTGATCTCCATTGAACGGGAGGATCTGCTGGCCACCATGGAGGGCAAGGACGGCGCGGCACACGCAATGGACGAGCTGCCGGATGATATGGTTATGGATGATATGGACGAAGAAGACGATGAAGAATTAGAGGGTCTGGACGACGATTTATCCTATCTCGACGAAAAAGAAGATGAGCAAGAAGACGAAGACAGTAACATCATTACCCTGGATGATTTTTAAACCCTGGAGATTTTTGTAGAAAATAGGATATTTGGAGGTTTTTCATGTTAGAATTCAATAGCTTTGAAGCAATAAAAATCGGTCTGGCCTCACCGGAAACGATCCGCGGCTGGTCTCACGGCGAGGTGAAAAAGCCGGAAACCATCAATTACCGGACGCTCAAGCCGGAACGGGACGGCTTGTTCTGCGAGCGGATTTTCGGGCCCACAAAGGACTGGGAATGCCACTGTGGGAAGTACAAAAAGATCCGGTATAAGGGCGTCGTTTGTGAGCGCTGCGGCGTGGAGGTAACAAAATCCAAGGTGCGCCGGGAGCGGATGGGCCATATCGAACTGGCTACGCCGGTATCCCATATTTGGTATTTTAAGGGTGTGCCTTCGTCTATGGGGCTGATCCTGGATTTGTCGCCCCGGCATCTGGAAAAAGTTTTATACTTTGCATCCTATATTGTCACCGATCCGGGAAAAACAGACCTGATGCAAAACCAGATCTTATCGGAACGGGAATATCGGGATGAATATGAAAAGTACGGCGATAATTTTAAAGCCGGCATGGGGGCGGAAGCGATCCGGGAACTGTTGGAGCGGATTGATCTGGATGCGCTGTCTGCGGAATTGAAGGAAGAGCTGGCCGGCGCCCAGGGTCAGAAAAAAGCCCGGATTATTAAGCGGCTGGAGATCGTAGAGGCGTTCCGCCTGTCTGGGAACCGCCCAGAGTGGATGATCCTTTCTGTAGTGCCGGTTATCCCGCCGGATCTGCGGCCTATGGTGCAGTTAGACGGCGGCCGGTTCGCCACCAGCGACTTAAACGACCTATACCGCCGGGTAATCAACCGGAATAACCGTCTGCGCCGGCTGTTGGAGCTGGGCGCGCCGGACATTATTATCCGGAATGAAAAGCGTATGCTCCAGGAAGCGGTGGACGCGCTGATCAACAACGGCCGCCGGGGCCGGACGGTAACAGGCCCTGGAAACCGGGCGCTGAAATCTCTGTCCGACCTGCTCAAGGGAAAACAGGGCCGGTTCCGTCAGAACCTGCTGGGGAAACGTGTGGACTATTCAGGCCGTTCCGTTATCGTAGTTGGGCCGGAACTGAAAATGTACCAGTGCGGCCTGCCGAAGGAAATGGCCATCGAGCTGTTTAAGCCCTTTGTCATGAAGGAATTGGTGGCCCGTGGTTTGGCTCATAATATCAAGAGCGCGAAGCGGATGGTTGAGCGGGTAAAGCCGGAGGTTTGGGACGTTTTGGAGGATGTCATCAAGGAGCATCCGGTGCTTTTAAACCGTGCGCCGACACTGCACAGGCTGGGTATCCAGGCCTTTGAGCCCCGGCTGGTAGAGGGCAGGGCGCTGAAACTGCATCCCCTGGTATGTACGGCCTATAACGCCGACTTTGACGGCGACCAGATGGCGGTGCATGTACCCTTGTCGCCGGAGGCTCAGTCGGAGGCCCGGTTCCTGATGCTGTCGGCTAACAACCTTTTGAAGCCCCAGGATGGCCACCCGGTCACGGTGCCGACCCAGGATATGATCCTGGGCAGCTACTACCTAACCCTGGAAAAGGAAGACGAGGAAGGGGCCGGCAAGTATTTTACCTCCTTTGACGAGGCGCTTCTGGCATATGAAAACCATGCCGTAGGTCTCCACGCGCCTATCCATGTCCGGGCGGAACGGGACTTCCATGGGGAGCACTATGAGAAAATTATTGACGCGACAGTAGGACGCATTATCTTTAACCAGAATATCCCCCAGGATTTGGGATATATAGACAGAAAGAATCTGGATAATATCTGTGATCTGGAGGTCAACTTTATTGTCGGCAAAAAGCAGCTGGGAAAGATTATTGACCGCTGTATCCGGGTCCATGGCACCACCCAAACCTCCGAGGTGCTGGACTTGATCAAGGCCACTGGCTATAAATTCTCCACCCGGGGCGCTATTACCGTCGCAGTATCCGATATTGAGGTGCCGGAAAAGAAAAAAGAGATCCTGGCGGAGGCGGAAGAGCACGTTGAAAAAATCCTGAAAATGTTCCGCCGCGGTATCCTTACCGATGAGGAACGGTACAATAAGGTCATTGAGATCTGGGCCAACGCTTCTGCGGCTGTCACAGACGCGATGATGGAGCATTTGGGCAAATTCAATCCGATCTTTATGATGGCAGACTCCGGCGCCCGGGGAAGCGTGAACCAGATCCGGCAGCTGGCCGCCATGCGCGGACTGATGGCGGATACCCAAGGCCGGACGGTAGAAATCCCGATCCGGGCGAATTTCCGGGAAGGGCTGAATGTTTTGGAATACTTTATCTCTTCTCACGGCGCCCGGAAGGGTCTGACCGATACGGCGCTGCGTACAGCGGACTCCGGTTATCTGACCCGCCGGCTGGTTGACGTTTCCCAGGACGTCATTGTCCGGGAGGTTGACTGCGGTACAACAACAGGGGAATGGGTTTCGGAGATCACGGACGGCAAGGAAATTATCGAGCCGCTGCATGACCGGATCATGGGCCGTGTGGCCATGGAGGATGTGATCCATCCGGAAACCGGCGAGGTGCTGGCCCGGGCGGACGAGCTGATCAGCGATATACAGGCAAACCAGATTGTGGACGCCGGAATCAAAAAAGTCTGCATCCGCAGCGTTTTGACCTGTGATTCCCGAGTTGGTGTGTGCGCCAAGTGTTATGGCGCGAACTTAGCTACCGGCGAACTGGTAAATGTGGGTGAAGCGGTTGGTATCATTGCAGCCCAGTCCATCGGCGAGCCGGGCACCCAGCTGACCATGCGTACATTCCACGCCGGCGGCGTTGCGTCCGGCAGCGATATTACCCAGGGTCTGCCCCGTATTGAGGAATTGTTTGAGGCACGCCGGCCCAAGGGTCTTGCGATTATTTCCGAGATCGGCGGCAAGGTGACGGTGACAGAAGCCAAGCGGAAACGGGAGGTTGTTGTTACCAATGACGAGCTGGGCGAATCTAAGACCTATGTAATTCCATATGGCTCTACCATTAAGGTGCAGGACGGCGACGTCATTGAAATGGGCGACGAACTGACAGTTGGTTCTGTAAACCCCAATGACATCCTGCATATTAAGGGCCCTCATGCTGTGCAGGTATACATTACCCGGGAAGTACAGCGGACGTACCGGATGCAGGGTGTGGATATCAACGATAAGCACGTTGAGGTCATTACCCGTCAGATGCTGCGGAAGGTACGGGTAGAGGACGCAGGCGACACGAACCTGCTGATCGGTTCTTTGGTGGATATTTTCGAACTTACCGACGCGAACCGCCGGTTAGACGAAAACGGCGGCGGGGAGCACGCTACCTATTCGCCGGTATTGCTGGGGATCACCAAAGCGTCCCTGGCTACGGATTCCTTCCTGTCTGCGGCGTCCTTCCAGGAAACCACAAAGGTGTTGACCGATGCGGCGATCAAAGGTAAGGTTGATCCGCTGCTGGGCTTAAAGGAAAATGTCATCATCGGTAAGCTGATTCCAGCGGGAACGGGTATGCCGATCTATAAAGACGTAAAGATTACAGTGGAAGGCCGGGAAGTCGAAGAAGATCAAATTTCATAATAAAAAAACCGGTACGGCAATTTTGCCGTACCGGTTTTTTTATTTATTGATGTGTCTTATCCCGCCGTTTCCAAAGTACAAGAACAGCGTCTTTGCCCCCTTCGCCATATTCATAGACCAAAAGCTGGTCTTTGTCGGCTGCCAGGCCGTAGCAGCGGTCGCTGCCCGGCTTACAGAGCTCGGCGCCGAAATATGTTTTTTGATCGTCTAAGAGCTGCCCGGTCTGGCCGTTGGGAAGCTGGCATACCAAATTGATATAATCACCGGGAAGCGCTTGGAGCTGGGTAACCAGTCCCATATCTGGGATACCTAGGCTATTGAATTCCTCGATCAGTTCTTCCTGCATCATAGTCCTCCTTGCATTAGGCCTGCAAAACTTCCCATGGGCCGAATTTTTTTATTCATAATCCAATACCAGCATTTGATGGCATTCCAGCTTGGGGATCGTAATATTGATCCGGCCGCCATCCTGCTGGAAGTCCAGCGGTGTATTCTGCGGCGCCAGATACGCGCCTTGGATTGCCCTGGGCAGGCGCAGGCTGACAGTCAGGTCGTACACCGGCTGGATATCCTCAATAATTTCTACATTTTCGCCCCGTTTTGTAGGCACAGCATACAGCAGATGATTGACATACCGCTTCTGGGCGGTCTGATCCATTAGGGTGACAACCCCTTGGGCGGGCAGGCTAGTCCGCAGGGAGACGCTATCCCCCAAAAGCTGATCCAAAGCGTAGCATACAAGCCGTTTCGCGATTAAGCTGCCGTTTTTGGCATAGTCCGCAAAGATATCCCAGGCCAGATAAATACCGTCCTTGCCCTGGACCATGCCGCTGCCGCCGTCTATACCGCTGGACGGCGCGTGCAGATGGGAGCAGAAATGCTTGGCGGTGCGGTTAAAATACGGGTCGATCCGCTTTGCCAGTTCACGGCCGGTAGTGGCCTGGATTTTCTGCCCTGGCGCGTAAATAATGTAATCAGTGCTGTCCACATTGGGATAAGCAAACAGCGGCCGGATATAATCTGGGTTATACGGGTTTTCACAGACCCATTCCGCACCGAAATCAAAGGCAAACCGATTATTGGAATCCAGCCCAGAGGTGCCGGTCGCCAGAAGCTTGCCGCCATTTTTTACAAATGCGGCCAGCTTCGCCCGGATTGCCGGCGTGACCCGTACGCTGTCCGGCAGGATCACAATTTTATAACCGGATAAATCTGCATCTAGATCCACAATGTTAAATAGATAGTGTCCCTCCAAAAGCATCCGGGATACGCCGACGTCGCTTGTGCTGGCGTTGGCGCCGGAAACATTCTGCCCAGCCTCATTCAAAACAGCCTCCATAGACAAGACGGCAATATCCGCCACAGGGGTAACACCGTCCAGCCATGGCTCCTTTTCCTCAATTTCCTGATAAGCAGCGCCGATCAGGCGGTAGGTAGCCATATCAAACTTCCCGGTGGGGGAAAGCTGGTCACCGATGGAGCACTTCGCCCCGTTGGCCACGCTGAGCGCCGTTTCATACCGCAGGGCGTTGGGATGCTTAAAGCCGCCAAATTCTCCCCAGGACTTATGGAATTTTCCAGTCATTCCCAGATACTCCACCCCTAAGGTCTGCACATACCGGGCGGACATGGGGAAATGGTCATAGCCCCAGCCGCCGGTGGGCAGGCTTTCCAGCTCTAAATGGGTGTTGGCGGCGACTAAGTCCCGGCGTCCCCGGCGGATATGGCCGCCGTTGTGAAATACGGGCAGGCCAGGCTTTACACTGTCAATGGTTTCCCGAACCCGACGGGCATAGTTGGCGTACACCCGCTCGGCCAACTCCATGATATCCTCTTCATTATTGGGATCCTTTCCCTCCGCCAGCAGGGTCTGGATGCAGTGCGGGCAATAGCAGGGCCGGACAGACATAATATCCAAAAAAATCCCGTCTGCATCATAATTTTGGGCCGCTTCCTTGATCTGGGCCAGCAAATAGTCCAGATACGGCGTATTCATGCAAAATACATGGTATCCCGGCTGGGAGAAGCTGTCCGCGTTGGCCCAGGTTCCTTCCTTGTTCTGGGCCAGCCAGTCCGGATGCTGGCGGGCCGCTTTTTCGTCAAAGCCTGCGGAAAGGTAAACTGGGGTCTTGACCCCGATTTCATGGGCCGCTTCAATCTGCGCCTTTAATAAATCAAAATCCAAATGAGGATGCGTCTCGTTGGTTTTGGAGGGATGATAGGCCCAGCCGTGGTGGCATTTGGAAAACAGAGTGATGGAATTTACATGCCCTGCCTTTAAAGCTGCCTGAAACTGCGCTTTGTCAAAATCCTTGCCGATGCCTTCAATGTTTTCACTGGTATGAAAGTCAAGATGTACTTGCCGAAAGTTCATGGATCAAACCACTCCTTATGTAAATTTCAGTTAAAATTATTATATGGGGAATTATCGGGAAAGTCAAGTAAAAAAGCGGCTGAAATTATGGATTTTTCCGCAAAAAACCGCGGGGGAACCCAGCGGTTCAGCGTGTCGATAAAGTCGACACGCTGAGAGACTATTGAAAAACGAAGGGACATTTTCGCGAAAAGCAAGCAACCACGCGGTTTTCTCAATGAAGCTCGCGTGGTTTTTAGCAAACAATTATTTTTAGAACGTGTTATCTGATTTTCCTGCTTGCGGCAGGACGAGTTTTTCGACAGTCTGAACCGCAGGGAAACCCTGCGGTTTGATAACTTAGGCTGACGGCATGGCGCTGGAAAGCCGACGGATATGATAAAAATAAGAACCGCCCAACACCAGCATTGCTCCAAGCCAGGCGGCGGGGCCCGCAAAGCAGATACCGGTAAACCCGAATTGGTTGGCGAACAGCGCCACAACGGCTGCGCGCAGTACCAATTCCACAATGCCGGAAACCATGGGCGGAATACTCTTGCCCAGACCCTGCAGGGAATAGCGGTAAATGAACAGCAGCGCCAGAATACTTTCGCAAAGGCCGTTAATGACCAGATATGTATAGGCGTTATTAACCACCTCTGTCTGATGGCCGCCCACCACTGCCGCCGCGATAAACTTACCGAAGAAAAACAGCATAGCGCCGCCGCAGAGGCTCCAAACAACGGAGACCACTGCCGTCTGGTTCACGCCTTTTTTGATCCGGGCAAAATTGCCCGCCCCATAGTTCTGGGCCACATAGGTGGCCATGGTGATTCCGAAGGACATCAGCGGCTGAATACAGATCTGATCGATTTTCTGAGCCGCGGTAAACGCCGCTACCGCAACGGAGCCCAGCTGGTTGACTGCAAATTGCACCGTCATAGAGCTTAGGGAAATGATCGAGGTTTGAAAGGCCATAGGCAGGCCGACAAACAGGCTGGACCGGATCAGTCTCCAGTCAGGCTTAAAATCCGTCCGGTGCAATTTCAGCATGGGAAACTTTTTCAGCATGTAAACCAGACACAAAAGCCCGGAAATCAGCTGCGCGATAACCGTAGCCACGGCTGCCCCGGCAACCCCCATATGAAAGTTCAGGATCAGGGAAAAATCCAGAATAATGTTGATGATACAGGCGATCACCAAAAATAAAAGGGGCGTCCTGCTGTCGCCCAGCGCCCGGATCATGTTCGACAGCAGGTTGAAAAGGGTGGTGGAAAACAGGCCGGCATAGATGATTATAATATAGGAATAGGAATCCGCAATGATATTGTCCGGCGTCTGCAAAAGACGTAAGAGCGGCCGGGCCAGCCCAATGCAAAGGACTGTAAGGATAATGCACAGCACAATGGACTGCAGAATGGCCATAGCAAAGCTTTTGCGCATTCCGCTGTAGTCCCCGGCGCCGAACCGCTGGGCTGTAATGACGGAAAAGCCGGTCGTAAAGCCGATGATAAAGCCGACGGCCAAATAGCTCAGCGTACCGGTGGCGCCCACCGCCGCCAATGCGTCCACATTGATTGTCCGGCCAACAATGACAGTATCCGCGATGTTATAAAACTGCTGAAAGATATTGCCGATCAGCAGGGGAATCGTAAAAAATATGATCAGCCTTAAAGGTGATCCCTTGGTTAAATCTGTTGTCATAACCATCCCTCCAATAAAATTCATAATCCTGTAATAGTATAGACTTTTTTTCTATACTTTGCAAGTGACATTTTACACAGGTTTTATGAAATTTTAATGGAATCTTTATACGAGCCCCCCTGCTGGGAACCATAGGGACGTCTTCAGCCTTCTGCTTCCACTTCTTTTACGATCTGATCCAGCACTTGGATCAGGTCAGTCAGGGTATGGAGCTGCACATTCCGTTCTAAAATACAGGACTGCAGCTCTTCGGAAAGGGATGAAAATTTTTCCCGGACAGCCGGGGCAACATAAGAAGCCATAGCGGTACACCTCCCTATATAATCTTAGTTTTTCTTTAATTTTCTCAGTTTTTCTTTCAATT
>CBCTZG010000033.1:0-31607 GCA_965151315.1 uncultured Clostridia bacterium | reverse complement strand
CGGTCCGGCGCGACTGAGGCGCTGCAGACCGGCGATATCATCCAGTACAAGACCAACAAAAACGGCGAGATCGTAGACATCCGGGTACTGTTCAACATCAAGAGCAAGGGCACGGAAGCGGCCGCCACACCGGTTGAAAATCTGGATACCATTTACGGTAAGGTAGTGAAGAAATTCTCTAACTCGATCAATGTAACGGTAAATGACGGAGAAGTTACGAACGTACAGCTTCCGGCTGAAACATTGGTATACAGTGTGGATACAACAAAGTCCAAGAACCAGGTGACAACGGCAACCATCGGCGACATCCAGGCGTTTGACGCGGATGAAGGCAACAGAGTATTCATTAAAATCTACAAGGATGTAGTACAAGAGGTCGTTATCATCAAATAATCTAAGTATCTGCCAACAAATATGCTTCTAAAATATCTTCTCTATACAATTTATCACAAAAGCGGGCCTGCGGGCCCGCTTTTTGTGTTATGGCCTGACCGGAGGATAGGGGGACTCTTCCCCCCGGATCAAATAGTCGATGGAAACATGAAAATAATCGGACAATAAAATCAGCATGGCAATACTGGGATCCCGGCGGCCGTTTTCGTAATGGGAAAGGGCCTCCCGGGAAATATTCAGATCCATGGCGACCTTCAGCTGGCTATATCGGTTTTTTCGGCGAATCTGTTTTAATCCTATCATCATCAATCTCCCTCTTGACTTTATTGTAACATTTTGTTACAATAAATATGTTACAAATTGTAACATTGTAATTTTATTCCATAGCTTTCCAAAGGGGGAATGGATATGGTTTGGCTGACTGGGCTGGGAGTAGTCCTCGCAGGAGCCTTTTTCTATTGCTGGTATGTCCGCCACCGGCGGGCAGCGGCAGGCGGGGACATTCGCATGCTGCTGCGGCTGTGTATGCGCCTGATGTTCTCGGATCTGGACAAGCCGGCGGGACTGGGAATCGGCTGTCTGAATATTGAACCAGACCGGATCAGCGTGGCGTTCCCAGTCAGCGAGGCGGAAATAGAGCAGTTGATTCTGCAGCCGGTCTTCGGGGGCGCGGCTGGCGATACTGGCCGGAGGGAGGCTGTGCGGCGTTTTTTTACTATACTGGAGACTGTGCTCCCTGCTGCGGAATACGCATATCTGATGGAGAAAAAACCGGCGCTATCCGGCGGGATGCTTTCCCGGCCGGTGGTAATGCTGCGTTTTGATATGCCGGCGCCGGCGCCCAAACCGCCGGCGTATTATCAGGCAGCCCTCAAGGCGGCGGGTACACGGCTAGGTATTTTAGTAAATATTGAACAGAAAAACCCATATTATGATATTGTGTTTCAGATTGATACCATGCCTAAACAGGTCTTTTAGACCTGTTTTTGCGTTATGAGAAAAACATCGTCTAGGCTTGTCTGGACTTGTAAGCTCCCTGGGCGCATGGGGTGGTACGGTTTATTGTCGCTTTTTGCAGGACGGTTTCCAAAAAACGGCAAAAGCTCCCTGTTTTCAACAAAGGGGATTCCGATGGAACCGGCGAAATTAAATAGTGCAGAAACTGCCGGCGGGGCCGGCAAAGCTTACAAAGGAGGAAAAAGCGATGGAGTTAAAACTGATCGGCGATAAACGGACGCTGCTGGTGCAAATAGACGGAGAGCTGGACCATCATGTGGCGGCTAGAGTGCGGGAGGCGGCAGACGCCCGGATCAAGTCTACCAATGCCCGGAATATCGCCTTTGATTTCCGAAATGTTACTTTTATGGATTCGTCTGGGATCGGCGTAATCATGGGCCGGTATAAAATTGCCAAGACTTTAGGCGGCCGGGTGCTGATTATCGGCGCCGGCCCGCAGATCAAGCGGATCATTGTGATGTCTGGCATCGACAAAATTGTCCGGCTGGCGGACACGCTGGAAGAAGCCCTGCAAATGCTTTGACGGGCGGGAAAGGAAGTGTGCGAAAAATGGAAAACATTATGAATATCGAATTTTTAAATAAGTCTAACAATGAAGGCTTTGCCCGGATGGTGGCGGCGGCGTTTGTTACGGGAATGAATCCGACGGTGGAGGAACTGGCGGAAATCAAAACGGCGATTTCTGAGGCGGTGACCAACGCTATTATCCATGGATATGATAAAATGGCGGGCATGGTGCGGATGGAAGGCCGGATCCATGGCAATACGGTGGAGTTTGTCGTATCTGATAACGGCTGCGGAATCGAGGATGTGGCCCTGGCCAGGGAGCCGCTGTACACAGGGAAGCCGGAGCTGGAGCGGTCTGGGATGGGCTTTGCCATTATGGAAAGTTTTATGGATACCCTGGAGGTAGACAGCCATATTGGCGTGGGGACCCGGGTGAAGATGACAAAGGTAATCGGCAAATGAATGAAAACGCAATGCTTTTAGAGCGTGTCCGGGACGGGGACAAGCTGGCCCGGGACAGGCTTGTCGAGGAAAATATGGGGCTCGTGTGGAGCATTGTCCGGCGGTTTGCCAACCGGGGCTATGAGCTAGAGGAGCTTTCCCAGGTGGGGGCTATGGGGCTGGTAAAGGCTGTCCAAAAATTTGACACGGCCTTTGGTGTAAAATTTTCTACATACGCGGTGCCCATGATTATGGGGGAGATCAAACGGTTTTTGCGGGACGACGGGCCGGTTAAGATCAGCCGGAGCCTGAAAGAAAACGCCATGAAGGGATGGCGGGCGGAGGAAGCCCTGCGCAAAAAAACAGGCCGGGAGCCAACCATACAGGAGATTGCCCGGGAAAGCGGGGTGACGGTGGAAGATCTGCTGGCGGCCTTTGACGCCGCGGCGCCGCCGGCCTCGTTAAACGCGGGAATCAGCGATCGGGACGGCGGCGAAACCAGCCTTTTGGAAAAAGTGCCGGCCGCTGACCGGGAAGGCGCGGTCATTGACCGGATCTTGGTGGAGGACTTGCTGGGCACACTCAGCAGCCGGGAGCGGCAGATCTTAGTTTTACGTTATTTCCGGGGGAAAACCCAGAGTGAAACCGCCAAGATCATAGGTGTGTCTCAGGTACAGATATCGAGGATTGAAAAGGCTTGCTTACAGCGTCTTAAGGATTTGGCAGGGGATTAGTCCGGGCAAAATAGGCGGTCTCGTCTTCGATGACCAGCGTTTTTTGTGTTTCTGGCGCAATGGCCATCCAGATGCTTAAAAACGGCCTGTCGGTGTGCTGGCGTACCAGCAGGGCCAGACTGCCGGCGCCCACGGGATAGAGCGGCGAGCATTCCCCGGCCAGGATCTGGCCGGCCAGGTTTTGGCCGTCTTCCTCCACGGAGATTACCGGATAGCTGGTGCTGTTGATAATTTTTAAATACGCATACATGGCGCTTCCTCCTTTCATGCCCAAGACTATAATATAGAATATGTAGAGTTGACATAATCCGTTACACAAATCCGGCGTATTCTCTTAGAATGAATAAAAACAAAAAACGGCAGAAACTGAAAAATCTGCCGCTTTTTCATTTAAAAAACTTGCTATTTTATGGATCATCAAGTATAATAATAAGTATATATCTCATTCCGCGGGCGGCCGCGGCCAAAAAAGGAGAGTAGGGGATCGAAATGAAATGTAATGTAATGCTGTCGTTGATGCAGCTGGATATCGGCGGGGCGGAAACCCATGTGGTGGAGCTGGCAAAGGAACTGAAAAAAAGAGGCTATCATGTGGTCGTGACCTCCAACGGCGGCGTGTATGTCCAGGAGCTGGAGGCGGCGGGGATCAAGCATTATACGGTGCCGCTGCAGAACAAAAACCCGAAAAATGTAATCCAGGCTTGGAAGCGTTTGAAGTCGATCATCCGGGAGGAAAAGATCGAGCTGGTGCATTCCCATGCCCGAATCCCCTCCTTTATTTTAGGAAGAATCCAAAAATCCATGGGCTTCCCGTTTGTGACCACGGCCCACTGGGTATTCAGCACTAAATATGGGCTGAAATACATTACGGATTGGGGCCAGCGGACGATCGCTGTCAGCCAGGATATCAAGCAGTATTTGATGGACAACTATAAAATCCCGGCGGAGCATATTTATGTAACCATTAACGGCATTGATACGGACAAGTTTTCTCCGGAACTGGACAAGCAGGCGGTGCAGGCGGAGCTGGGCCTGGCCGATACGGACAATACCATCGTATATGTCAGTCGGATGGACGCGGACCGGAGCCTGGTGGCCCGGCAGCTGATCAATGTGATTCCGCGGCTGGATGGGATTATTGAAAACCTGCGGCTGGTGATCGTCGGCGGGGGCAACGATTTTGAAGCCGTTTCTAATCTGGCCCGGCAGGCCAATGGACAGCTGGGCCGGGAGGCGATCCGCCTGACCGGCCCCCGGACAGATATCAATCGGCTGATCGCGCCGGCAAAGCTGTTTGTAGGCGTGTCCCGGGCGGCCTTGGAGGCGATGGCGGAGGCAAAGCCAACGATCATTGCCGGCAATGAGGGATATATCGGCCTGTTTACCCCGGACAAGCTGGACTTAGCCGTCAGTACCAATTTCTGCTGCCGGGGCTGCCCGGCTTCAGAAGAAGCGGTTTTGGCCCAGGAGATCGGCAACTTCTTTGGCATGTGGGAGGAAGAGCAGCAGGCCCTTGGAAAGTTCGGCCGGGAGTTGATCCAGAAGGAATATTCTGTCCGGAAGATGACGGACGATACCGAAAAGGCGTATCAGGCTGTTTTAAAGAAATAGTCGTTTATTGAAATCAAATCGGAAAGGAATGAGGGCATGAATGAGGTCTTGATTTCCGGCTATTACGGATTTAAAAACAGCGGCGACGATGCCCTGCTGCGGGCCATTACCAATGACCTGAAAAAATATAAAAGGGATGTCCAAATCGTAGTCCTGTCCCGTAATCCGAAGGAAACCACGGCGGTATACGGTGTAAAGGCCATTAACCGGATGAACCTGTTCTCTGTCCTATGGGCCCTGTTTCGGTGCCGGATGGTGATTTCCGGCGGCGGCACACTGATCCAGGATGGGACAAGCACGAAATCGCTCTTATATTATTTGACGATCATTTCGGCGGCTAAGCTGTTTGGGAAAAAGGTGATGCTTTATTCCAACGGCATTGGCCCGTTGAAAGATGAAAATATCCCCCGGACAAGGCGGGTTTTAAACCGGGTCGATCTGATCACCCTCCGGGATCCAATGTCCTACGACGCTTTATACGCCATAGGCGTGTCCGACCCGGATATCCGGCTGACGGCAGACCCGGCCTTTGCGCTGGAGGCGGCAGACGGGGCCCAAGCCCGGCGGATTTTAGAAGGCGCGGGCGTACCGGCGGGCAAAAAGCTGCTGGGTATTTGCGTGCGGCCTTGGCGGGGGCTTTCGGCGGATTTTGCGCGGACTGTTGCCAAGAGTGTGGATTACGCGGCGGAAAAGTACGGGTTTTACCCGGTTTTCCTGCCTATGCAGCAGCAAAAGGATACAGCGCTGGCCCGGCAGATTATGGACAAGCTGCAAACCCAGGGCTGCCTATTGCAGGCGGATATGGAGATCCCGGCGCTTCTGTCGGTATTCGGAGAGATGACCTTGTGCATTGGGATGCGGCTTCACAGCTTGATCTACGCGGCGGCCCAGGAGGTCCCGGTCATCGGACTGGTATATGATCCGAAAATTACTGGGGTCATGGACTATATGGAGCAGCGCCGGTATCTGCCGGCGGAGAACCTGGCGCCGGGGCAGCTGGAGAAGCTGATTGACGGCTGTATGGAGCAGTATGACCAGTGCCGGGCGGAGCTGAAAAAGAATGTGGCGCTTCTGCGGGAAAAGGCGGAGGAAAACGCCAGATTCGCGGTGGAGCTTTTGGATAAGGAGTGTTAGGGCTTGGGCTTGAATGGAAAAATGCTGAAGACCGCCGGGTTTATGGCGGCGGCCACGCTTTTGGCGAAAATATGCGGCCTAGTGCGGGATATGCTTATTGCGGCCTATTTCGCCACCGGGTATCAGGGGGAGGCCTATGTAACGGCGACAAAACTGCCGACCACACTCTTTGACATTGTGATCGGCGGGGTGATCTCCGCGTCCTTTATCCCCGTTTTTAACAGCCTTTTGGAGAAAAAGGACAAAAAAGAGGCAATGCAGTTTGCCAACAAATTTATCGGTATGGTGCTTTTGGTCACGGTGCTGATCACTGTTTTCGGGATCTTGTTTGCCAGCCCGCTGATCCGGTTCCTGGCCCCGGACTTTGACGCCCAGACCCACCAGCTGGCCAGTGAGTTGTCCAGCATCATGTTCCCAATGATCATTTTTACCGGGCTGGCGTTTTCCTTTGTGGGGATCCTGCAGTCCTTTGGGGAGTTCAATATCCCGGCGGTCATGAGCCTGGTTTCCAATGTGGCGGTCATTCTCTATTTCCCCCTATTCGGGAAACGGTTCGGCGTACACGGCCTGGCGGTGGCTATGCTGGTTTCCTGGAGTTTGCAGGTGCTGATCCAGATCCCGGCCTTGAAGCGGTTTTCATTCCGGTTCCGGCCCTCCCTGCGGCTGCGGGATGAAAATATCAAGGCGGCTCTGCTTCTGGCGGGCCCTATGCTGGTAAGCACCTGGGTGCAGCCGCTGTATTCCATTGTCAATACCCGGATCGCTTCCGGGATGGCGGGGTCGGTGGCTATGCTGGAATATGCCAACCGGCTGTATATAGTGGTGGTGGGTGTGTTTTCCTTTGTGGTTACCAATCTGATCTTCCCGAAGCTTTCCCGGGCTAACGCAGCCCAGGACCAGGCGGAGACGGACGGGCTGATCACTATGTCCCTGCGGTCGGTTGCGGCGGTGATCCTGCCGCTGATGGCGGGGTTCATTATTTTGGGCCAGCCCATTATCAGCGTGATTTACCAGCGGGGGAATTTTTCGGCGGAAGACGCCCGGCTTACGGGCATTGCCCTGTCTTGTTATTCTGTGGGCATGATTGGATTTTCTGTTAATGAGGTGCTGTCAAAGGCGTTTTTCTCAATGCAGAACTCCAAAACACCGATGATCAATGCGGTGATCAGTATGGGCGCGAATATTATTTTCGCCTATATCTTGTCGGATATTTGGGGCCTGGGCGGACTGGCCCTGGCTACGGCCGGCGGCTCTACCATTAACGCCGCGCTCAATTATATCTGCATGCGCCGGCAGCGGGGGCGGTTTTTGTCCCGGGCGGACTGGCTGGATCTGGGGAAAATTTTTTTGTCTGCTGTGGTGATGGCCGGTGCGGTACTGCTCTTGTATTGGTTTTTGCAGGATAGGGTGCCGGCGGGCTTCAGCGGACGGATGATCCTATGTCTGGCCTGCGGCGCGGCGGGCGTGATCGTGTATGCCGTATGCGGATACTGCATCGGCGCAGAAGAAATCCGGATGATTTTTAAAGGAGGCGCAGGACTTGAAAAATAGCGTGATTATTCATTTTTTTATTTGGTTTTTCCAAGGTCTCGCGGAATTTTATAATAACAGCGGAATTGAGCGGCTGATTGACCGGATCTGCAATTATTTTAAACAATATGCCGGCAGCAGCGTTTTGATCCAGCTTTTTACCCGCCGGTTTATGACTGGGCGGTATTGGCGTCATAGCGTGGCCTACCAAATCGTGATGTCTCCGGTTAGGCTTCTGCGGCGGATTGGCGGCGCCCTGGGCGGCCGGCTGGAAGCGTGGCGGGATGGAAGTAATTTTCGGAATTTGTTTGCCAACCTGTTCAATGTGCCCCTGCGTACATACGGCCTGTTAGGCCTTTTTGGGCTCATTGGATATGCTGCGGTGAATTTAATTTTTCATAAGGGCTTTGGCCGTCTGGATATTATTATAGCAGCCTGCGGAGCGGTGCTGTCTTGTCTGCTTCTGCTATTTCGGTGCAGCATTTCCTGCCTGATCGCCGGCAGCTTTTTTGCCGGCCGCATACAGCGGTTTTTTACCTACTACAGCCACAACGCAGACGATCCGGCAGAGAAACTGTATCATCTGCGGGCATTCCCGCTGGCCGCCGTCCTGGCAGCGCTTGCGGGCGCCTTTGTCGGATATCTGCACCCGCTGACGGCGGTACTGAGTCTCATCGCCGCGGCCGGTGTCACCCTGATTTTGTGGAAAACAGAAATCGGCGTGTTTTTGTTTGTCATCTTGGCGCCTCTCCTGCCCACCATGGCTATGGTGGGGCTGATTGGCATTACAGTGGTATCCTTTGTTCTGCGGCTGGCAGTCAACCGGGAAGCGGAGTATGTAGTTACGCCGTTTAATATGCTGATTGCCGCGTTTTTAGGGTTAGCGGCCCTGTCCAGCATTACCAGTGTGGAGATGGTCAGCAGCGTTCAGATATTCCTGGTTTATCTGGTCTTTACCCTGGCGTTTCCGTTGATCGTCAACACGGTCAGAACTCGTTCTGCCTGGAATATTCTGTTAATTCTGTTTGTCCTGTGCGGGGCGCTGGTTTCCCTGTATGGCGTATACCAGAACTTTTCCGGTACGGATACGACCCAGAGCTGGGTGGACGCCCAAATGTTTGAGGACATCAAAACGCGGGTATATTCCACTTTTGATAACCCCAATGTTCTGGGACAGTATTTAATTCTGTTGATCCCCGTGGCCTTTGCTATGCTTTTGCAGAACCGGGGAACTGGGAAAAAGCTGGTCTATACGCTGGTTAATATTGCTATGTTCGTCTGCCTGTTATATACCTGGTCCCGGGGGGCTTGGGTTGGCGTGATCCTGGCCCTGGGGTTCTTTATCCTGCTCCGGGACCGGCGTTGGCTGATCGTTTGTGTTATCGGCCTTCTGCTGATGCCGTCTGTGCTGCCGGCCAGCATTTTAAACCGGATCACCAGTATTGGAAATTTGCAGGACTCTTCCACAGCGTACCGGGTGTCCGTTTGGGTGGCGTCCTTCCGGATTGCCCGGGATTACTGGATGAGCGGGATCGGGATCGGGACGGCGGCGTTTGAGAAAATCTATCCCGGCTACGCCTTAAACGGCGCAGGCTTTGCCCTCCACTCCCACAATTTTTACATCCAGTGGGTTGTAGAAATGGGGATTTTTGGACTGCTGGTCTTCCTGGCCATTATTCTAACGGCATTTCAGCAAATTACCCTGGTGCGGGAGAAATCCTCCTTGATCCGGACGGTGACGCTGGCTATGGCCGGCGCGCTGGCAGGCTTTTTATTCCAGGGAATGGCGGAGAATTTGTGGTACAATTTCCGCATGGTGCTGATGTTCTGGATCTACCTGGGTATTCTCCAAAGCGGTGTGAATATTTCTAACGAGAAAGACAGGGTGGTGCTATGAAGGTTTTGCAGATCTTGACAGACACCAATGTAGGCGGCGCGGGAATTTGGCTCTTAAACTTTTTGCAGGCCTATGACCGGACGCTTCTGGACATGGCGGTGGTGCTGCCCCGGGGCGGGGCGCTGATCCCCAGAGTGGAAAAGCTGGGCGTCCGAGTGATCGAAACGGATAGCATCGCGGATCAATCCTTTTCATTGGGCGGGATCCGCAGGTTTTTAGAGATTTTCAGCGAAGAACAGCCGGACGTGATCCATACCCACGCTTGTATCTCGGCCCGAATTGCCGGGCGTATGAAGGGAACGGCCATTGTGAATACACGGCACTGCCTGGAGGATCCGAAGCGCTTTCCGAAGCGGCTGATCTACCGGATGCTGAATAACAGCCTCAGCGACGCGGTGATCGCTGTTTCCGAGGCGGTAGCGCAAAACCTGATTGAAGATGGGATCCGGGAAAACAAGGTGCGCCTAGTGTATAACGGGATCGCGCCCCTGACCCCGATCCCGCCAGAAAAGCAGGCATTGCTCCGAAAGCAGTATGGCCTGGATGTCCATGATGTGGTGGTGGGAATCGTGGCTCGGTTGGAGCCAGTGAAAAACCACGAGCTGTTTTTGGAGGCGGCCAAATTCGCCGCTATGGTCAATCCCCGCCTGCGGTTTTTAATCGTGGGCACGGGAAGCCGGGAGACGGAGCTTCGGGCGATGGCAGAAAAATCGGAAATTGCCGATAAAGTAATTTTTACGGGATACATACAGGATATCAATGATATTATGAACATCATTGATATCCCGGTTATTACCTCTCACAAGGAAGCCCTCTCCATCGCGCTGATCGAGGGCATGAGTCTGGCAAAACCCTGCATCGCTACAGATTCCGGCGGAACGGCAGAGGTGGTATACCATGGCAAAAACGGGATTATCGTGCCAAACAATGACGCGGTGAATTTATCCCTGGCTATGATTGATTTAGGGCAAAACGCCCGTAAACGAAGTGCGCTGGGCGCCCAGGGACAGAAAATTGCCCGGGAAAAATTCGGGATCCAGGAAATGGCCCGGCGGATTGAAGCAGTATACGCGGAAATAACAGGCGGAAAGGATGAGACAGATGAAAATGACGGACAATAAAGGCAGGCTGTTTGGGATCATCAATGTGGTAGATTTGCTGATTATCTTAGTGGCAGCGGCTATCGTAGTCGTAGGCTATAAATTTTTAAGCACCGCGGTAACGGAGCCGGCGGAGCAGAAAACCCAGCTGGTCACGATGGAGATTGTCAAAAAACGGGAGAGCTTTTGCCAAAGTATCAAAATCGGGGACGAGGTCATTGAAAAAGTCAACAATGTACCCTATGGAATCGTGAAAGCGGTTAGCTACAAGCCGGCGGAGGAGTATTCCGTTTCCCAGGTGGACGGGACAGTGAAGCTGGTGCAGGTGCCTGAACGGTTTGACGCTACAGTGGTGCTGGAGGTACCAGTAACGGAAAGCGTTCAGGTGGGCAAGCTCCTGAGCCTGAAAGCAAAGCATTTTACCGGCAGCGGATATGTGCTGGCGGTTGAAGACGTAGAGGAAGCATAAGGCGGAAAGGAGCACATAGATGAAGTTGATCGATAAAAAAGGACGTCTATTTGAAAAAATCAGCATCGTTGACATTGCGGTCATCCTGCTGTTGATTTTTGCCGTCGTGGCCGTCGGAGTCAAGCTCCGGCAGGTTCAGACCACCCAGGGCGGCGATAAAACCATTGAATACAGCATAATTGTGGAGCGGCTGCGCCAGCCCTCTGTAGACGCCATTGAGGCGGAGTATACCGGGATCCTGGATGCGGAAACCAAAAAAGAGCTGGGGGAGATCGTTTTTGTGGAAAAGGCGCCGGCCCGGGAATTGGTTAAGCTGGAAAACGGCGAGTACACCTATGCGGAGTATGATGATAAATTTGACTTGACGATTACCCTCCGGACTAAGGGATCGGAAACTCCGCAGGGCTTTTATACCGCTTCCGGCAAGCTTTTGATGGTGGGTGATACGCTGGGTATCAGCAACGGATATGCCCAGACATTTGGAGAGATCTTATCTGTGGAGGTCGTTGAAAAGCAATAAAAAAAGACCGGCAGGTCTTTTTTTATTGCTTAATTTTTCTTTGGCGCAATCTCGCAGTTGGTATAGGGCGCCAGCTCTACCCGGATAAAATAGCCTTGATCATGCTGGCATACCGGACACTGCTTGGGCGCGCTTTTGCCATAGTGGACGTAGCCGCAGTTTAGGCAGATCCAGCCGGTTTCCACATCAGATATATACAGCTGGTTATTTTTCAGATATTCCAAAAATTTGCCAAACCGGTCGCCGTGGATTTTTTCAATTTCAGCGATCATATAAAAGGAGGAGGCGACTTTGGAAAAACCTTCTTCTGTCGCTTTGTCGCCAAAGCTTTGATAAATATTTTCATATTCCTGATATTCGTCGTGCTTGGCCGCTTCTAAGACCTTTTCCATCTCGTTGAAAATTTCCACGGGATATCCTGCGTCGATCATAACGGTCTCTCCGGTCATTTCCGCCATGTGCTTGTAAAAAATTTCAGCGTGTTCCTTTTCCTGATTGGCCGTAAATAAAAACACCTCGGATACGGCGTGCATATTCTGTTTTTTTGCCAGGCCCGCCGCAAAGGTATAGCGGTTTCTGGCTTGGCTTTCGCCGGCGAAAGCCCGCATCAGGTTTATGTGTGTTTCGCTGTCTTTAAAATTTGTTGCCATCGTCATGCTCCATTCCGCCGCAGAAGCGGCACATATTTTAGTATGTTCTGTTTGTCCCAGAACGATGCGGCTCAAAAGAGAAGGGCCCGCCCGGAAAGATCCCGGGCGGGGTCGTGGCCCGCAGGGGTCTGGTGACATACTTATTATGGCGGCCCTGGCCGGCGATTATACATGAAAAAGCAAAAAAGCGGAAAAGCGATTTTTTATTTAGCGATCCTGGTAAAAGGCAACATAGGATTTATAGGCCATATAAATATCGCCCTTGGCGGTGACCTCAAAAGGAGAGTGCATACTCAAAACGGGCACGCCGCAGTCGATAACGTCCATGTTCAGGTTGGCCACATACATAGCGATGGTGCCGCCGCCGCCTTGGTCGACCTTGCCCAATTCACTGGTCTGCCAAACCACCTTGTTATCATCCAGAATACGGATAATTTCATCCACAAATTCCGCGGAAGCATCGCTGGCGCCGGATTTCCCGCGGGAGCCGGTATATTTCATCAGCACCATGCCATGGCCGGCAAAGGCGGCGTTCATTTTTTCCGATACGCTTTCATAGTTCGGATCCACCGCGGCCCCAACATCGGAGGACAGGCAGGCGGAATTGCGGATCACCTGGTGCAGTGTGACCAGATCGCATTGGCCGGTGATTTTTTTCACCAGCTCCGCCACTGCCATTTCAAAAAAGGCAGAAAGCATACCGGTATTGCCGGTAGAGCCGATCTCTTCCTTGTCCACCAGCAGGCAGAGCGCCGTGCGGCGGGGGGATTGAATATCCAGGATACTTCGCAGGGAGGTATAGGCGCAGACCCGGTCGTCTTGGCCGTAGGCGCCGATAAAGCTTTCGTCTAAGCCTACGTTCCGGGCCTTGAAGGCGGGAACCGCTTCCAGCTCGGCCCGAAGAAAATCCTTCTCCTCGATCCCGTACAGGGTATTTAAAATGGAAAGGATCTTAAACTTGACTTTTTCCTTGACGTCCTTCGTGCGCACACCCATGCCGCCGACCAGGATATTTAACGCTTCGCCCTCAATGCCGTCGGCCATTTTTTTAGACATCTGATCCTTGGCCAGATGGGGGAGCAGGTCTGTAACGCAGAATACGGGATCTGTATCCCGCTCGCCGATACAAATATCCTGCCGGCCGCCGTCCTTGGTGTAGACAACGCCATGGAGCGCCAATGGGATCGCGGTCCACTGGTATTTTTTGATGCCGCCGTAATAGTGGGTTTTGAACAATGCCTGCTCGTTGCTCTCATAAAGCGGGTTTTGCTTTAAGTCCAGCCGGGGGGAGTCGATATGCGCCCCCACCAGGTTCAGGCCAGCGGTAATGGGCTCTGTGCCGATCACGGCCAAAAGTATATTTTTTTGGCGGTTGATGGTATAAACCTTGTCGCCGGGCTTGAGGGACACCTGATCCTCCAGCCGCTGGAAGCCGTTTTCCCGGGCCATCCGCTCCGCGGCGCAAACGCATTCCCGTTCTGTTTTCCCCTGATCCAAAAAGCTTCTGTATTCATCCGCCATAGCCAGCATTTCCTGGGTTTCGCTGTCAGAGAGCGCGTCGTAAACACACTGAGGCGTGTAGCTTAATTTTTCGTAAAATTCCTGATCGGTCATTTTTGTTTCCTCCTCCAATTGGTCAATACTTTTATTTTAGCGATTCTAAACCATATTATACCACAAACCATGGAATTGTCTATAATTTTCCACAAAAAATAGATAATATTCTTGCGCATGGCGGCTGACTATGATATAATGAAAAAGTGATTAAATTTTGCTGGGAAAGGAAAAATCAAGACTGGGCCGGCCTGCGGCGCGAATATTGCGGACCCGCTTGGGAAACAGTATAAAAGCGGCGGGATCCAGCGTCTGAGGTGACAGTTGAGATGTTAATGGAATTCGGTAGGACAGTGGCGTATTTTTGCCCTATGTGTTCGGGGATCACCTTGCGTGAGCTGCATATTTTTGATTTTTCCGGGAGCAGGCCGGCAGTGCTGTCCTGCGATCATCCGGGCTGCGGGGAAGCCCCGGTTCGGATCGCGGAGAAAAAAGGCAGGTACCAGCTGGAGATCCAGTGCCCGGTCTGTGATGAAATCCACGGATATACCCTGCGGCCGGCCACCTTTTGGGGAAAGCGGTTTTTCAGCCTGCGCTGCCCGAATTCCGGCATCAATATCTTTTTTTTGGGAGATCGGGAGGAAATCAGCCTGAACCTGGACAAAAGCACCCCCTTGACTGCCGGGATTATTGAAGATATGGACGTTGAGGATGAGCTGAACCTGATGTTTGACATTGTGGAGTGCATCAACGACCTGTCTAAAGAAAAGAGTATTTACTGTGCCTGCGGCAGCCGGAATATCACCATCAGCGCTGACGACAAGAAGGTGGTTCTGCGGTGCGCTCAGTGCGGCAGAACAAAGGAGATCCCGGCCACGCTGGAAAGCCTGGTGGTGCTGATGAATTCCACAGCTGTGATCCTGCAGGATACGAAACGATAAAGTGGCCCGGCGGCAGGCCGCCCGGACTTCACTATAGATAAAATTTAAGGAGGAACTTTTTATGTTAGTTTCAGCAACCGAAATGCTCAAAAAGGCTGTCGCCGGCAAATATGCCGTCGGCCAGTTCAACATCAACAACCTGGAATGGACAAAGTCTATTTTGCAGACAGCACAGGAAAACAACTCTCCTGTGATTCTGGGGGTGTCCGAGGGTGCGGGCAAATACATGACAGGCTTTAAAACGGTTTCGGCCATGGTTTCAGCCATGGTCGAGGAAATGGGGATCACCGTCCCAGTCGCCCTCCATCTGGATCACGGTTCTTATGCGGGCTGCTTCAAATGTATTGAAGCCGGCTTTTCTTCCGTAATGTTTGACGGTTCCCACTACCCCATTGCGGAAAATGTAGAAAAGACCAAGGAGCTGGTGAAAATTTGCCACGAAAAGGGAATTTCCATCGAAGCGGAGGTCGGCTCTATCGGCGGCGAGGAGGACGGCGTCATCGGCGCGGGGGAAATCGCGGATCCCAACGAGTGTAAGGCCATTGCCGATCTGGGCGTAGATTTCCTGGCGGCCGGTATCGGCAATATCCACGGGAAATATCCGGAGAACTGGAAGGGGCTGGATTTTGACGCTCTGGCAAAAACAAAGGCGCTGATCGGCGATCTGCCGCTGGTACTCCACGGCGGCACAGGGATCCCCGCGGATATGATCCAGAAAGCCATTTCCCTGGGTGTTGCGAAAATCAACGTAAACACAGAATGTCAGCTGTATTTCCAGGCCGCGACCCGGAAATACATTGAAGAGGGCAAGGATCTGCAGGGAAAGGGGTTTGACCCCAGAAAGCTGCTGGCCCCCGGTGCGGAAGCGATCAAGACGATTGTGAAGGAAAAGATGGAGCTGTTTGGCTCTGTCAACAAGGCGTAAAAATTAAACGCCGCAAAAGGCAAAGCTTTTTGCGGCGTTTTTGCGCGTTGCGGCATGGATTTTTTAAGGGGAAACGGCGGTTTATACTTCTGAAATAATGAGCGGCTCGCCTGTATAAATGCGGTTGGGATTCTGGATACGGTTAATAGAAACCAGACGGGCAACGGTTGTGTGGTACCGCTGGGCGATTCCCCAGAGGGTGTCCCCGGAACGGACAATATAGTGTACGTCCGTGGTTGTCTTTGGCGCACAAAGCTCGATGATCTGGCCGGGGTAGATCCGGTTGGGGTTTTGCAGACGGTTATACTCCGCCAGCTTGCGGACTGTGGTGCCGAAGCGGTTGGCAATGGCCCAAAGGGTGTCGCCGGGGCGGACGGTATATTGGATGCAGCCGGTACCGTCCGGAATGGGCGCTTCTGGCTGGTCAATGAATATGGCATCCTTGAACCGGTCTAAATCCACATTGCCGGAAATCCCTGCCACGCGGCCTGCGTCGCTGTACTGGAAGCCGGCCCAGGTGCTCCAGTACCCGGTGCTCTGGGGTTGAGCGGGGCCGTATTGGGCAGCCCAGAGCGGATAGCGGTTCACGCCCTGGCCCCAGACGGTTTCTACGCTGTAAACATTGCTGTAGAGCATAGGCACATAGCCGGTGCCGTTTTGCAGGACGGACAGATATGCCTGGCCAATGTCGTTGACCGCCTGGGACGACAGACTGCCGAAGCTTTCAAAGTCCATAGCGGGCCGGCAGTCATAGTCCTTGCCGGATAACAGGGATACGAAGTACTGGGCCTGATCCCGGGCCTCCGCAACGGTCCTGGCTGTTACATAGTGATACATACCGACCCGGAGACCGGCCTGTTTGGCTTTTTCGTAGTTTTGCTGGTACCAGCGGTCGGCGCTGGTACCGTAGCCAGCCCGGATATAGACTACCTCTATACCGCTGTTTTTTACCTGTTGGAAATTGATATCCCCCTGCCATACGCTGACGTCGATCCCCGGGTATTCCGCCGCCCGGCAGACCGGTGCGGTCCCCCAAAGAAGCACAAGGGACGTAAGCAGGATCAGCAGTTTTTGAAATTTTAATCGCATAAAATCACCTCCTCTCTATCTTTAAAATATGCTGGCCGAAGGGGAAATGGGAATCAGTGCTTTCGGGGATCCCGGAAAGGCTTTGTGGAATCTGGAAAAAAATATTGTTTTTTCCCGGAATTCATGATATGATGATAGAAAGTACAGCAAACCGGAAAGGAGAATGCAGATGATTCGGAAATCCTTGATATCCCTGATTTATGAAGCGGTATCCATCCAGCGGTGGAACGACCATATCCGTCCATGGGCCGGCTTCACAGAGCTGGATAAGCAGGCCCACAAAATGTTTTACGCCTATGTGCTGGCCAAATGTGAGGGAGACGGGGCGTATGACCCGCTGAAGCTTTTGGAGGGCGGCATTTTTGAGTTTCTCCACCGGGTTGTTCTGACGGATATCAAGCCGCCGATCTATCACCGGCTCATGCGGGAAAAGGGCGCCCAGATCAACGACTGGGTCTTAGAACAGCTCAGGGGCCAGATCAGCGGCATAAAAGGCGGCTTTGCCGAGAAGATGGCCCGGTATCTCCGGGATCCGGAATACGCAAAAAAAGAACGGCAGATATTAAAGGCTGCCCACTATTTTGCTACAGACTGGGAATTTAAGATTATTTACCCGCAAAACGGCACCACCTACGGAATTGAGCAGGTAAAGACCGAGGTGACCCGGGGGCTGGCGGAGTGCAATACCTTCCGGGGCTATCAGATTTTCGCCACCAGTCCGGATTTAGAGGATTTTTTGTCCCTGATCGGGAAGCTGCGTTATCAGCAGCGGTGGTCTCGGGCTGTGCGGATGCCGCAGACCTTTGTTATGGGGCATATGCTGGTGGTGGCGATCCTGACCTATTTCTGCACCCTGGAAATGGAGGCCTGCGACGCAAGACTGGCCAATAATTTTTTTGCTGCGCTGTTTCATGATCTGCCGGAGGTGCTGACCCGGGACATTGTTTCTCCGGTAAAAGCATCCGTAAAAGGCTTAGACAGCATTATCAAGGAAATTGAGGACGACCAGATGCGCAAGGTGATCTATCCGATGCTGCCGGAGAGCTGGCGGCCGGAGATCGAATATTATACCCAGGACGAATTTTCTTCCCGGATCCGCCAGGCGGGCCGGGTGCGCCATGTGACCTCCGCAGAGATCAACCAGAAATATGATGCGGCAGAATTTGATCCCATCGACGGGGAGATTATCCGGGGCTGCGACCATCTGTCCGCCTACCTGGAGGCATATCTGTCTATCAAGTACGGTATCACCTCTGAGCAGATCGAGTCGGGATACCATAACCTGTTTTCCCAGTACGAAAACCGGGAGATCGCCGGCGTGGACTTCGGGCAGCTATTTGACTATTTCCGGATTTGAGGAGCGCGGGACATGGAAGAGAAGAAAGAAATGACCTTTGACCAAGCCCGGGAAAAAGCCCTGCGGCTTTTGGAATTCCGCAGCTATTCCGAAAAGGAGCTTTCGGATAAGCTCCGCCGGGCTGGGGCCCGGGCGGCGGATATGGAGAGCCTGATGGCATATCTGCGGGAATATGGCCTGATTAATGACCGGGATTACGCCCTGCGGATGGCCCGGGATCTGGCAAATTTAAAAAAATTCGGCCGGTACAGGATCCAGGCTGAGCTGAAAAAACGAGGCGTCGCGGCGGAATATATCGGGGAGGCCCTAGCCCAGCTGGCGGAGGACGAAACAGACCAGCTGCTGCCGCTGGTGGCAAAAAAGCTGGGCGGAAATTTTGAACAGAAAAATATTGACCGGGCTATACGGTATTTTTCCTACCGGGGCTATGGGTTTGACGAAATTAAACGGTGTATAGAACAGTTAAAAGAGGAGTAAACAATGGGATATACAATAGGAATGGTTTCCCTGGGCTGTGCGAAAAATCAGACCGACGCGGAAACCATGCTGGGGATTTTGCGGGAGAAGGGCTATAAGCTGGTCAGCGACCCGGCCCAGGCAGATATTTTGGTGGTGAATACCTGCGGCTTTATTGAGTCGGCTAAGCAGGAGTCTATTGATACAATTTTGGAAATGGCGGAATATAAAAAGGGCCGGTGCAGGCTCTTGATCGCTGCCGGCTGCCTGGCGGAACGGTACCATGCGGAAATCCAGACGGAGCTGCCGGAGGTAGACGCCGTTGTGGGCACCGGGGACTACCAGCGGATTGCCCAGGTGGTAGAGGAAGCCTTGGGCGGCGGCCGGCCGCTGCTGTACGGGCATATCAACGATGTGCCGGAGGAGGGACTTCCCCGGGTTTTGACGACTCCGGCCTATACAGCCTATTTAAAAATTGCCGACGGCTGTGACAACAACTGTACATACTGCGCCATCCCCATGATGCGGGGCAGGCTCCGGAGCCGGAAAATCGAGGATATTACGGCGGAAGCCCGGGAGTTAGCGGCCGCCGGAGTGAAGGAGCTGATCCTGATCGCCCAGGATACCACCCGATACGGCTTGGATCTTTATGGAGAATATGCCCTGGACCGGCTGCTGACGGCTTTATGTGAAATCGACGGGATCCAATGGATTCGGGTACATTATTTTTACACAGAAGCTGTTACTGACAGCCTGATCGATGTAATGGCGGCCAATCCAAAAATCTGCGATTATATTGATATGCCGATCCAGCATATCAACGACACCATCCTGCGGCGGATGGCCCGGCGGACAAACCGGCGGGAGATTACGGAAAAGCTGGCCATGATCCGGGGAAAAATGCCGGACGCCGTGATCCGGACGTCGCTGATCGTCGGTTTCCCGGGAGAAACGGGGGAGCAGTTTGAAGAACTGTATGACTTTGTAAAAGAAGCACGGTTTGACCGGATGGGGGTATTTGCCTATTCGCAGGAGGAGGACACCCCGGCCGCGGCCTTTGCCGGCCAGCTGGACGAGGAAACCAAGGCGCGGCGCCTGGACCGGCTCATGACCCTGCAGCAGGGGATTTCGGCGGAGATTAACCAAGGGAAGATCGGCAGTGTGCTGGAGGTTTTGACGGAAGGCTATGACGAGGAGAATTTCATGTATTTTGGCCGGAGCCGGGGGGACTCCATCGGCGTGGATTCCACCGTGTATTTTGCGGCGGCGGACGCGGTAGATTTGGGGGAAATTGTCCGGGTAGAGATTTTGGACGCGGACGAATATGATTTGACGGGAAGACAGGTTGAGGAGTGAAGATATGACGACGGCAAATAAAATTACTATCGCCAGAATGATTTTAGTACCCGTGTTTATGGGGCTTTTGCTGGCGGCGGAGCGTACATGGTGCCTGACGGCGGCGATTATCGTATTTATCGCGGCGTCCGTCAGCGACGCGGCAGACGGCTATATTGCCCGGCATTATAACCAGATCACCACCTTTGGAAAATTTATGGATCCCCTGGCGGATAAAATGCTGACGACATCAGCTTTTATCGTCTTTGTCGCTATAGGGCGGATGAACCCCTGGGCGCTGATGATCATTTTGTTCCGGGAATTTATGGTTTCCGGCATCCGGCTCTTGGCGGTGTCTGGAGGAAAGGTTATCGCGGCCAGCATGCTGGGGAAGATCAAGACAGTATCCCAGATGCTTGCCATTATCGCCGGGATAGTTTTGATGTATCCGGTCTTCCCGCAAGGCGCGGCGGCAGTCGTCACCCATGCGCTGATTTGGATATGCACCTTGTTTACCGTAATTTCCGGGATCGACTATCTAGTTAAAAATATCCATATTTTCCGGGCGGAAGAGGAGCAGCCGTGAAAAAAGTAACAAGCTATATTCGAAAAGCCGTAGAGGACTACGATATGATCCAGGCAGGCGACCGGGTGGCCGTCGGGGTTTCCGGCGGCAAAGACAGCCTTGTCCTGTTAGGTGCTTTGGCAGGCCTCAGCCGGTATTACCCCAAAAAATTCACCGTGGTGGGCCTGACACTGGATATGGGCTACCGGGCGGATTATTCCGGCATTCAGGCATACTGCGACAGCTTGGGGGTAGAGTACCGGGTCAAGGAAACCAATATTAAAGAGGTGATCTTTGATTGCCGGAATGAGAAAAATCCCTGCTCCCTGTGCGCCAAAATGCGGCGGGGAGCCTTAAATGATTTTGCGATTGAAAACGGCTGCCGGCGGATCGCCTTGGGACACCACAACGACGATGTACTGGAAACCTTTTTCTTAAGCCTGATGTATGAGGGGCGGGTCAGCTGCTTTTCGCCGGTCACCTATTTAGACCGGAGAGACGTTTATCAGATCCGGCCGATGATTTATGTCCAGGAACGGGACATCCTGGGAGCGGCCCGGCGGCATCAGCTGCCGGTGGTGCAGAATCCCTGCCCGGCGGACGGCGTCACCAAGCGGCAAGAGATGAAGGAGCTGATTCGGGAGCTGGACAGGAGATTAAATCCTGGCCTGAAAAAAAGGCTGTTTACCGCGGTGCAGGGCAGTAAAATCGACGGCTGGGAACCAATCCGGGGCTGAGATCTGGTCCGGCGGCGGGGAACTTGGAAATTTAGACAATGGCTTTTGGAATAAGCCTTGACTTCCCGTCAAAAATAGAATAGAATAGAAATATCTTATCAAAACATGGAGGAACAGGGATGGATTGTATTTTGTTGGCGGCCGGGTATGCCACCAGGCTGTACCCTCTGACGGAAAATATGCCGAAAGCGCTTTTGAAAATGGGCAGTAAAACGATTTTGGATCATGTAATGGACAAGCTGGAGGAGATCCCGGAGATTAACCGGGTGTTTATTGTTACCAATCACCGCTTTGCAGGGCAGTTTTCCCAGTGGGGGGCGGACTATGCGGGAAAGAAGCCTGTCAAGGTGTTAGACGACGGTACAACGAATAATGACAACCGTTTGGGCGCTATCGGCGATATGCAGTATGTTATTGAGCAGGAGCGGATTACGGATGAAATCTTTGTGCTGGCCAGCGACAATATTTTCCGTTTTTCCTTAAAGGATATGGTAAAGATGTATTACGATACTGGCTGCGATCTGATCTCCGCTCATTATGTAGAGGACCGAAAGACCAGGCAGGCTATGGGGATCGTAGAGCTGGGGCCGGATAACCGGGTTTTGGATTTCGCGGAAAAGCCCCAGGAGCCCAAATCTCATTACGCGGCGCCGCCGTTTTATTTCTACCGGCGGGAGACGCTGCCGTTGATCCGACAATATTTGGAGGAAGGGAACAACCCGGACGCGCCGGGACATTTTATCCCTTGGCTGATCCAAAAAACGCCGGTGTACGCCTATACCTTTGACGATATGATCATTGACATTGGCACACCGGAAAGCTATCAGGCTGCCCAGGAATTATTTAGAAATGAATAGGATATACTATACAGGCTGGAAACAGCCTGTTTTTTTTATTTTGACTTTTGGAGGAGGACAATGGACTATATTTTATATTTTTTCATCTATTCGGTTTTGGGCTGGTGCCTGGAAACGGCCTACGCGTTTTTAATCAACCGGCGGTATGTCGTCCGGCGTACGCTTTTGCGGCTGCCGGCCTGTCCAGTTTACGGCGTGGGGGCGGTTTTATTGATTCTCACCCTGGGGCCTGTGGCGGAGAATCCGCTGCTGGTATTCTGCGGGGGCTTCCTGGTGGCCAGCTGCGCGGAATACATTACGGAGTATTTTGCGGAAAATTTCCTGCGGGTACGGCTTTGGGATTACCGGGATGCACCGGTGAACCTCCACGGCCGGGTCTGCGCATGGTTTTCCGCTTGCTGGGGTGTTGCGGCCCTGCTGTTTTTTCGGTTTTTAGAACCCGGCGTAACAGGAATCCTATCCGGGCTTTCGCTTTACACAAAGCTGATCCTGACCATCTTCGGTTGCCTTTGCTTTCTGCCGGACATGGCGGCCACCCTCCGGGCTTGCCGGCGGTTTGGCAGGGGCGAGGATGATACCCTGCCCCAAACCCTGCCTGCGATCCAGCGTCTTGTGTAATTTTTGTGTATTTTTCGTAAACTTTCACCCCCTTTCTGGAATAATTCACAATCTGTTTAAATTTTGATATTGATTTTTCCTGTGAGAAATGGTATAGTTATATGTATGATTTATTTACAAAGATGAAAGGGGAAACTTTTATGAGCGAAAGACAATCCAAAAAGCGCAGGCGGGAGGCACCGGAAACGGTGCGCCGCAAGGCAAAACGGGAGCCCGCGCAGATTTGGCTGAACGCGGGGATCGGGGTAGTAATCGCTGGATTTTTAGTCCTGGCTGGATTTGCTATGAAGCCTAGCGTACAGAGCATGATCGAAAAATATAACGCCTCGAAACCGCAGGAAGTGATGACGATTGAAAAATACGCCAAGGAGCAGGGGAAATCTGCGGACGACTTTATGGCGGAATACGGCCTGGCTGGTCAGGAGGGCATTACCAAGGACACAGCCATTGATCAGGCAAAATTTAATATGACCATTGAAAACTATGCCAAGTTTACCGGCGTGACTTTAGAGGAGTTCCGGGAAAACTACGGCCTTGACGAAACAATAACCAATGATACCAAGTATATCGACGCCCAGCCGTCCATGCGGGCCGGCGCGGTAGTCCAGGATATGGGCATGGATTTTGCGTCTTTAAAGGAACAGCTGATGCTGCCGGACAATATTACGGAATCCTCCAAATGGAGTGACGTGACGGCATATATGGAAGCGATGCAGCAGGCGCAGCAGATGGCACAGGAGGAAGCAAATGCTTCCGCGGCCCCGGACGCCGCAGCTGATACAGCCGAGACGGCAGACCCGGCAGAGGCCCCTGCCGCGACGGACGCGGCACCTGAACAGACGCCGGCAGGTGAAGGGGAATAATCCATGAACAATAAAAGCGTGATGTATACGGTGGGAGAGGAAATTTTTAATTCCATTTCACATGGGGTAGGCGCGCTTTTCAGTGTTGCCGCGCTGACGCTGCTGATTGTGTTTGCAGTGTTCCGCAGCGACGGATACGGTTTGGCCAGCGGGATCATTTTCGGGGTGTCCCTGATTTTGCTTTACTCGATGTCAACTGTATATCACATTGTAACCAACAAAACCGCGAAAAAAATCCTCCGGATTTTTGACCATTGTTCTATTTTTATCCTAATCGCGGGCACATACACGCCGTATCTTCTGATGTGTATGCGCAACGCGCTGGGCTGGACGATGTTCGGTGTGATCTGGGGCGTAACGGTTTTGGGGATAATATTAAACGCCATTGATCTGGAACGGTTTGACAAGCTTTCGCTGGTTTGCTACATTGCGATGGGCTGGGCGATCGTTTTTACGATCAAGCCGATCATAGAGTCGATCGCACTGCCGGGAGTAATTCTGCTGGTTGCCGGCGGCGTAGTCTATACGGTGGGCGTGATATTCTATGTACTGAAAAAGTACAGGTACATGCATTCTGTCTGGCATTTGTTCGTGCTGGGCGGCAGCGTGTGCCACTATCTGTCTGTTTTGCTGTATGTGCTGAAATAGGCGGGCAAAAAAAATGATAAAAGGAGTATGCAAATGAGCGAGAACAATTTACCCAACCTGGATGGAAACAACGAGGAGCTGGAAAATCAGGCCGCAGAGAACGAAGCGGCAGAAGCAGAAGCGGCGGCCGTGGAAGCGGAAGGATACGCGGAGGAAACAGCCGAGTTTGCAGAGGACGAAACGGACGTCGACTATGACTATAACAATGAAACGCCGGCTTATGACGCGCCTGCGTTTGCCGAGGAGGCGGCGCCGGTGCAGAAAAATCATACAGCCGCGATTGTGATTGGCGTTGTGGCAGCGCTGGTCCTGATCGTTGCGGGGCTGCTGGTTTGGTATATTACAAAGCCGTTGCCGCAGCCGACTTATGTAGATATCAACGGCCAGACCATTGGCGATATGGCATCCAGCATGGGGATGACGATGGACGAGGTCATTTATATGTATGACCTGCCCAAAAACCTGTCAGCGGACACCAGCATTTCGCAGGTGCAGTATATGATTCCGTTAAAGCGGATGGCGGTTATGAACCAGATGGGCTTAGAGATGTTTAAGGAGCAGTACGGGATTCCGGATGAAATTACAGGGCAGGAAAATTTCCTGGACAATATTTTAAAGGTTTTCGGTATCAACCGGTATAAAATTACAGGGGATACACCCTTTGGCTTGGCTGAGGGGGAGATCCTGTTAAAGGATTACGTCGGCGAGGAGAACTTGGAAGATTTTAAGGCAGAGTTTGGGCTGGGTGATGAAATCACCCTGGATACAAAGTGGAAAGAGGTCCGGGACACTGTCATGAACAAGCAGAAGGAGGAATACGAGGAGCAGCAGGCGCAGATGAACGCTGCGGCTGAAGAAGCGGCGCAAACAGAAGAACCCGCGGAAACAGAGGGGACAGACGCTTCTGCGGAACCGGCAGAAGAAACGCCTGCGGCGGAATAGAATATAAAAAATAACGGGCGGCTATACCCGTTATTTTTTATTCCCGCCCGATATTGACAAAATGATATGCCGGGTATATAATTTGTATATATCCATACTGAAAATTGACGGGGGATTTTTCCCCCTTTTATGCTGTATACTACAGCATAAAACAAGCGTTTGTTACTGTAAAAAACAGGCCTTGGCCTGTTTAGGAAAAATGCATAAATCAAAGGAAGGGTGAACAATATGAAGCTGAAACAATTTCTGGCATGCGCACTGGCAGCCGCCATGCTGGCCGGGCTTTCCGGTACGGCTGTGTTTGCCGCAGCCTCGGCCTGGGACGGCGCAGAAACGGACACTGCGTGGTACAGTGACAGCGAAAGCAGCTTTACCATCGGGACGGCTGCGGAGCTGGCGGGCCTGGCGCAGCTGGTAAACGGAGGGAATAATTTTGCCGGCAAGACCATCACGCTTACAGCGGACATTGACCTGGGGAACCAGGAATGGACGCCGATTGGTTACGCAAAGCGGTCAGGCAGCGGTGCGGAGGCAGGCGCCGCGACGTTTAACGGCACGTTCAGCGGGCTTGACGGCGAAATCAGTCATACCGTCAGCGGCCTTGCGCTGGCGGACGATTTGGGTGCGGAACACGGCGCGGGCCTGTTTGGATTTTTAGACGGCGCGAAGATCGAAAATTTAAATGTGACGGCGGCAATCGACCTGCCGGCCAATGAGAGTACAGGCGCTATCGCCGGCATTATGACCGGCGGCAGCATAATTTCCAACTGCCGGGTTTCCGGCTCTGTTTCCGCCCTGGAATGCGGCGGCCTGGTTGGCCGGATTCTGGTGGAGGGCAGGATTGAGGACAGTATAAATACGGCCGCGGTTTCCGGCGGGAAATCGGCCGGCGGGATTGTGGCCAAGCCCTACTATCAGAGGAAGGGAAAGATATCGTCCTGGAGGACTGCACGAACAGCGGCGCGGTAGAGGCGGCTGACAGCAGCGCGGCGGCAGGTGGGATTGCGGCCTTTGCGGCGGCGGATATAGAAAATTGTGAAAACAGCGGCGACGTAACCTCAGGCGGCGACACAGCCGGCGGCATTGTCGGGGAGCAGTCCCACTACGGTACCATCACCAGCTGCATCAATACCGGCGACGTAACCGGCAGAGAAATCGTTGGCGGAATTGTGGGCTGGATCCGGTATATGTCCAGTAATGCCGGCAGCTATGGGAAAAAGGGGACTATCCAGGTCCTTGGCAATACCAACGAAGGCACGGTTACCAGTACAGGTAGCAGCGGAGAAGGCGGGCTTTACGCGGCTGGCGGGATTGTAGGCAATGTATATAACGCCGGAACGATTACCGGCAACGTGAACAAGGCGCCGGCGATCAGCAGCGCGAATTTTGCGGCCGGGATTGCCACGCTGCAAAATATGCCGGGGAATCTATACGAGAATAGTTATGATTTCCTGGTAAACAACAATGTTTCCAGTACTGCGGCAGACAATATTACAGGGCCGTGCAAGCATCCGTTTGTTTATAATAATATGGGTAGCGCTGTAGGGGACGATCAGATTTTTGGCAATACAGCCGGCGCGGCCCAGATCGGCGATCAGATCTTTGCCACCGTCCAGGCGGCGGTGGATTACGCAGTGAATACGGCGGGGCCGGGGGACATTACAATTATACTGCTTGCCCCCAGCGCGGAAGTCGTAAAGATTACCCAGCAGGCCGGAAAAAACCTGACGGTCCAGGGAGGCGCGGACGCCCCGTTTACCGGGAAATTTGAGGTGGACGGCTTGGGAAACCTGGACGGCAGTGAAACGCTGACCTTTGCCGGGATCACCTTTGACGGCTCCGGCGCAACTGAGGCCCATAACTTTATCTATAATGTAGTCAATTATGGGTCACATTATTCCTATCCCCATAACGTAACCTTGCAGGATTGTACAGTGATCGGAACCGGCGACTATGAAAACGCGCCGGTGCAGCTTGTACATTTTGACCAGTTTGCAAACCTGACCCTGCGGAGATGTACAGGGACGAAGCTGCATTCCATGATTTGGACAACGGCAATGACCGGGGAATCTGTCATTGACGGATGTACGCTTACAGACAGCTATCATGGTTTTTCGCTGGGTACCAACGCGAATTACACCATAACGGACACGAAAATCAACGTTGCGGATGAATACGGTATCCGGTGGGATGTAAACAGCAATACAGACGTGGCGCTTACAATTAAAAACTGTGAGATCAGCGCTCCCATCCCGCTGGTGGTGAGAAACAACGCCACGCATCCCAATACAGCCGAGCTTTCCGGAAACATACTCGTCAGCACCGACGGCCAGGCGCCGATTATTAGAGAAAGCAAAACGGACAATAATAATATAACGATTACGGCAGACCGGAACTACTGGGGCGGGGAAGCGCCGGTGATCGGGGATATCGACGTTGCAGTCAGCACATATTATGCGGATGAGGCGAAAACGGATTTGCGCTCCACCGGGGACGCCCCGATTTTCGCAGCGGATGTAGACGCCATCATCCAGGACGGCAAAGGGATTATCCGGTTTATCACCAAGGTAAACGAACTGCCCGATACGCCGGTTACGTACGGGACATACATCCTGCCCTTCTCCATCTTTGAACAGCTAGGCGGGATGGATGACGACGAGTTAGTAGGCAAAGTCGAATATGTGTACGGTGAACGGGAGATCCAAAATGGACAGACCTATGCCGCAGACTTGGTAGATGTGCCGCTGGGACGGGTGGGCGAAAAGATTATGGCCCAGTCCTTCATGACTTTTGACGGGCAGAACGCCGCGCTTTGTGACTTTAAGCCCGCTTCCGTTGAGGAAGCTGCAGCGGAATAAAAGGGAGGAAGAGGATATGCGAAAGCAATATGAAAAACCGGATTTCCAATTTCAGAGTTTCCAGGTGACAGACGTAATCACCGCCTCCGGCGATACTACTACCAATACTCTGGCCCCGGCAGATGTGACCGGCGGCAAGGTACAGTGGGATACGGCCTGGGACGCGACCACAACATAATGACGTTTTGCAGGAAGGCAGCCGCCTTCCTGCTTTTTGTATTTCGAAAACCACGCGGTAATTGTAATGAGAGGTATGCCGTGTAGTATTTGGTGCCATTCACTACTTTGTATGGGATAACGGCGTATTTCGGAAGCTAGCCGGCATACGTGATTCTGAGAATTAACCCGGAAGGCTGCAAGTCACATCCAGGGCGGATATATGCTCATTAGCTCCAAGGCCATAAATATCCTCTAATGTGTCCGGAATCTGGTGGGTTGCCATGCCTTTGGCTATGCTATTCTCTATTTAGGCATTTTGGACGGCAGGGGGAGCTGCATGCCGCTGTCGGCGGTGGAGCAGATATAGAACGACGGCGGATAGCCGACCTTTTCTAAAAAAATTGCGCGGATTTTTTCTACAAAGGTATCTACCTGTCCGCTGAGAACAATGCTGAAAACGCCCCGGCCCGGATCCAGGATCCGGCAGGCCGCGGCCAAACCGGTGTCGCGGATCAGGGTATACAAGGAAGCCGCGTCTTTATATGTTTTTTGGCAGAGGCTCATAAGTTCCTGGCCAGAATGGTTCAGAAGCGCAAAAAACCCGGCTAGATCTGGCTGCCGCTGGCGCAGCAACGCTATGGCGGCAGTGATCCGCTGCTGCTCATAGACCATAAATTTGGCGTATGGATAAAGCAGTGTTCCCTGACAAAGGGCAGCGTCGCTTTCTGTAAGCTGAGCAGCGGATACCAGGCTTGGGTTTTTGGACTGCATCGTCTGATAGGCCTCGGCGAATAAGCCGGTCATTTCTTTTTTGCTTTTTTCCGCGGTCATCATCAAGACGATTTTATATTCTGCGGCGGGAAAGGGTAGATAGGAAAATTCCAGTATCTGCGGCGCTGAAAGGAGCAACACATCGGCTTTCCCGGCAAAAGCGGCCAAGACGCTCCCGGCGGCCTGGCTGCGGGGAATGGCCAGCCGGGCCAGAGCCTGGGGCTGGCTGCGCAGCCGGTCGGCGGCTAAAAGCGCTGCAGGCACCGTCTGCTGGAACAGAGGCTCCTGGACGCTGTGGTGCAGCAGGAGCTCAGCACCGGCCAGACCGGCCCCGGCAGACTGGAGTGCCGCTAGCGTCTGAAAAACCGGAGCGGCCCAGTTTTTTTCTTGGTATAGCCCCAGTGCAGAGATGTCACAAGTGTATTCAATATTGGACATGGATTCCTCCAAGCCGATTCGACCGGTATCCGTGTGCCGGATTACGGCATAGGTACCCGGCGACAGTGAGACGGTCAGTACATTCCCGCCGTACGGCGCCGATGTGCCGCCCAACAAATCCAGCCCGGCACTGGTAAAGTAGATGCCGGCAGTGTCTGGCTGCCCGCTGTAGCGGCGGATAAAATCTTCAAGCAATTCTGTTACAGTCATGGGTTCAGCTCCCGTTATCTCAAATTATACAGCATGGATATTTTTCACCGTTGGTAACATAATTATACACAAAACCGCATATGATGGATTAGGAAACCAGTAAAAGGGATTGACTTTTTTTTTTGAATGGTGTATAATATACTTTGTATTTTTTAAGAAGGCTGAAAGGAATGGTCGGAAATGGCGGAAACCAAAGAAATCGTTTTGACAGCGGAAGGTATGCAAAAGCTCAAGGATGAGTTGGAATATTTAAAAACCCAGAAACGCAAAGAGGTGTCTGAAAAAATTAAGCAAGCGCTATCTTTTGGGGATTTATCAGAAAATTCGGAATATGATGAGGCAAAGAATGAACAGGCGGAGGTTGAAGCGCGGATCAACCAGATCGCCGATATGTTAAAATATGCCCGTGTACTGGATGAAAGTGAAATCGCGGCGGATGAGGTAAGCTTGGGCGCCCGGGTAAAGCTGTGGGACGTGGAATTTGAGGAAGAGGTAGAATATTCGATCGTCAGCACCACGGAGGCGGATCCGGAGAAGAACAAGCTGTCCCAGGAATCGCCGGTGGGCAGCGCTCTGATGCATCACAAGGCGGGCGACGTGGTAGATGTGAACACGCCGGGCGGTATGGTTCAGTTTAAGATTTTAGAAATTTCCAGATAATGGATATGAAAAATGCATCTGTTGCATATACTTGCAGTAGGTGTATTTTTTTTGTTTTGGGGGAGAGACAATGCTGGAAGCGGTCTTGGTGGCAGGGGTCTATATTGCGACAGTGATTGGCGCGGGATTTGCGTCGGGAAGCGAGCTGGTCAGCTATTTTGTCCGATACGGCCGAATTAGCTTTTTCGGCCTGGTGCTGGCAGCGGTTTTGTTCGGCCTGTTGGCGGCAATGATTACAAAACGGGTAAAATCAACGGATTCTGCGGATTTTTACGTATATTTGGAACAGATCATGCCCAGGCCTTTGGCGGTTCTATACCGGAAACTGACGGCTCTGTTTATGATGGTGGTATTTATAGCCATGGCCGCAGGAACCGGCGAAGCATTAAGCGCTTTTTTTGGAATTGCGAAAAGCTGGGGTGTGCTGCTGCTGTGCCTGCTTTGCTTTTTTGTGTTTCAATATGACCTAAAAGGGCTCATGGCGGCAAACGGGGCCTTATCAGCTTTGATCATTACCGGCATTATCGGTGTATGCTGGTATGTCTTGCAGTTCCGGGAAGTCCATGTGTTTTCTGCCTTCTCCGCTATTGCGGATAATTGGGTAACAGCTGGGGCAAGCTATGTAAGCTACAATATCCTGACTGCCGGCGTGATTCTGGCGGAAATGGGACGAACGATGAAAAAGGGGCGGTACGGTCTGGTGGGGATATTGTCAGGCGGAGCGATCTTTTGCCTGCTGCTTTGTCTGTGGGCTGTAATCAGCATATATTATGGAAAAATTCCGCTGGACAGTATCCCAATGATGACCATCTGCAAACGCCAGGGCCCGGTGATTTCCGGCATATATTTAATCGTTTTATTTGCGGCTATGCTGACAACAGCCCTGTCCAACGGCTATGCAGTGGTAGAACGGCTTTCACAGGCCACCAGCCGCAGGATGGCGGTGGGTCTGACGCTGTGCTTCGGTTATTTTGGCGCAGGGTTTTCTTTTACGGTCTTTGTAGATGTCATATACCGGATTTTGGGCTATTTGGGTGCGCTTTTAGTAATATTTGTTTTGTGGGATGGAATAAAAATGAAAAAGAAAGAAAACGTCAGAAAATCAATGAAAACCAAAGTAATTTAATGATAAATTAGAATAATGAATAATTTTAATATAAATTCGGTGTTGAAAAGTGGTTTTAATCGTGATATCATATATAAGTCGTCTACAGATGACGGAGTCGAATTGCCGGGATGTAGCGCAGCTTGGTAGCGCATCTGGTTTGGGACCAGAGGGCCGCAGGTTCGAATCCTGTCATCCCGACCAAAAAGTATGGGAGTTTAGCTCAGCTGGGAGAGCGTCTGCCTTACAAGCAGGATGTCACAGGTTCGAGCCCTGTAACTCCCACCACCATGCTGGTGTAGCTCAATTGGTAGAGCAGCTGATTTGTAATCAGCAGGTCGCGGGTTCGAGTCCCATCACCAGCTCCAAACAGGGCAGGCTTCCTGTCCTTATATAGGGGAGAGTTCCCGAGTGGCCAAAGGGGGCAGACTGTAAATCTGTTGCTTTCAGCTTCGATGGTTCGAATCCATCCTCTCCCACCAGATTATGTGCCTGATTTTACTGTCAGGCACATTT
>CBCTZG010000032.1:0-32151 GCA_965151315.1 uncultured Clostridia bacterium | reverse complement strand
TGTGAGCGCGGCTGTTTCAGCGGCCGTGATGTCCACATCCGTTATTTCTATCAAAACCGCCGTATAGATCCAGCCTCCCCCCTCCGCTGTCTCGGAAGAAGCCTTGCCTGCAAGCGACGCACTGAACTTTACAGCATCTTCAGAATATATGTTGCATTCCACAAGATAGCTGCCCGCTCCGTATTCCTTTATAAGCTCATAAATATCCGCGCTGCTCACGGATGCCTGCGTCCCGTCCGAAACGATCCCAAGGCTTGGAGAGCCGTCATAATATCTTTGTGTATCTATGCTCCCTTCTCCGCCCCCGACGTTCCAGCCGTCAAGGCCATACGCAAAGCTTGTATTGGGGAGCAAATCCACTCCGTTTTTATAAAACTTTGGCATCCGCGCACCTTCGCTCAGTATTTTTCCATCGCTGTCTGCGGCAAATATCCGAAAATATCCGCCAAGCATATCATGATCCACCTCAAACGCCATCCTGAGCTGCGTCTTGCCGGAATAATCGAAATCCCCCAGTTGCTCCTGTGTTATCTGCTCGCCTGAGCTTGCAAATTCCGCTGCGGCAAGATAAAAGCTACCGGAAGTGCCAGGCGTTTTCGTCAACACATCCGCCGTTAGCATATAAGTACCTTGATTCAGTACGGAAGGATCCGCCTCTTTTGTTACGCACACATCGTCAATGTATGCTTTAAAATTGACATCGGTAAACTTTTCAGACACATAACTGTTCTGGGCATAATACAGGAATAGGTACAACGGCTTATCCATAAACTGCGCGGCATTGCTCTGCGTGATAGTCAGCTCGCCCGAAACAGTGTTCCAAACGCCGGCGTCCCTCTGCACTCTGCCGCCCATGACCGAGTTGCCGCGGTATTCGTTGGGCGAAAGCGCAAAGTCGGAAAACAGATCCATATTAAGCATCGTACGGTAGCTTATTTTATAGGTCCCGAGATCCTCCTGCGTAAAGTTCTCCAAAAGCTTTATGTATACGCCCATCTGCGTCCCTATGTTCGATGTTTCATCAAAGCCTATGCACATGACGCCCTCGCCGCCGTCCAAAAACACCGATTGCCCCAGGTTTTTCCATTCTTCCTGCTGATCCGGCTCCTGAAAATCATACGGGCAGCCTGCAAAGGTTTCTTCGTATGATATGTCGCTTATGACAAATTCAGGCGCTGCAAAGACCGATGGGCACACTGTCAAAAGGCTCAGCAGCGACAAAAGGATTGCCAGGCTTTTTTTTGCTCCTGTCATAAATTCGCCTCCCCGTTTTAAATATCATATACATATAATGTATTGCGCTTTTCGCTCCATCTGACGGTGTATCCGAGCAATTCCAGTATATCCTTTACCGGCGCAACAACAGCGCCCTCTTCATTATATTCGAGCGTGCCGGACAGATTCACCGGCTCAAAATCCAGTTCTGCCTTGTCTTTCCCGATCCAAAGGCGCAGCATCTTGCCTTTTTTGATCATTGTAATCGAATAATCGCCCGCGCTGTATGCAATCTGCACGCCAAAGCTGTCCATCACCTTGCGCAAGGGCGCGTACAGCACATTGTCCGACACCGTCATTTCGCTGCTGTCTATTTCAATCTCAGTGGCTTCGTTATAGATGTGCGGTTTCTGATATACGAGATCCAGCCCAGTCTGCTTTTCATATTCTTCTGGATTTACCACCGCCCAATATGCCGGCTTTGCCTGAAAGTTCCTGTCAAACAACAACGGGTACTCCACATGGACGAAATCGCTGCTGTTTTTATAGCTTATTCCATCATAAACGCCCCATGTGGTTACTCTGTCGATAACGTCGGAATAATCCTTGAATATTTGAAAATACTCATACCACAGCCACGTCTGCATATCCTCTATGCTTTGCGGCAATCCCTTATCGTACAAGGGGATCTTCGCCCTCTGCTGCGCAAGCGTATATGCGCCCACGTCAAGCTCGGTTATCTCCACCCGCACACCTAAGGACGCGAACATTTCTATCGTTTTCCTCACCTGATAGGGATTTGAATTTTCATCTATGACCGCATGATGGGACTGCATCCCTATTGCGTCAATACGGCAGCCGCGCTCAAGAAGCCGCTTTATAAGGTTATATACGCTTTGCCGCTTTACCGGGTCTGCAAGCCCGTAATCGTTATAGTAAAGCTCGGTGTCCGGGTTGTATTTATCCGCAAATTTATACGCATAATAGAGATAATCCTCGCCAAGGATCGTGGACCAGCCGGCGTAGTCCTTTAAAACATCCGGCTGTTCACCGTCCGATATAGCCTCGTTCACAACGTCCCAGCCGCGCAGCTTCCAGCCCTTGCTTTCATCATTAAAATGCTCGGACATCGTTTTTATATGTTCTTCCATAAGCGCAATGGCCTCCTCACGGGAAATATAGCTGCCATCCGGATTGGTCAGGTACGGCTTCTGGTTGCTGTGATCCCATATCAGACAATGGCCGACCACTTCTATGTCGTTCGACATACAGTAGTCCATAAATGCGTCCGCTCGCGTAAAATCGTATACACCGTCCACGCTCCTTACCGAGGACATATGGAACGGCCCCTGCGGGGTCGCCACATTAAAGTGTTTTGTGACAAGCTGGCTGAAATTATCCCCTCTGACGCTTTCCGCATTAAATGATGTTCCCATCTTGAAGTAATCCTTCATTACGTCCTTCAGAGACGGTATGTCCTGCTGCACCTCTACGGGCAGCACAGAGGCCTTGTACGGCGTCGCAGACATCCCCTCCTGCGGGATTTCTTCCTCCTCTGGCGTCTCGGTCATATCATCTATAAGGTTGCCGGGCGCATCCGACGTCAACAGGAAATCGTCTATGTAGAAATCCGTGAACTGAGAAGCCCCGCTCTCACTGCATGCAATCTGAAGCTTGATATCTCCTGCACGCTCTATTCCCTTGAGCGAAATCGTCCCCATAAGCCGCGTCCATGTATTTTCCGGCACATTTGCCGTGGCGATGGTCTTCATCGAGCTTACTACGCCGGACACTTGAAGCATAAAGCTCTTTGCGCCCGCTCCGGATGGCGTCTTTACCCACACCGATACCGAAGCTATGGCATCATCCGGGAAATCATCCAAATCGAGCATGGTCGTGTGCCAGCTCATGGCCCTGCCGGTGACCTTCATGGAATACTTGCCTGAATGCGGCAGCGTGTCATCAGTGATCTCAAGCGTTACCGTGCCCTGCTCATGGAAGCCGCCGGTAGTCTGGTTTTCAAAGGAAATACGCCGCGCGTATTTTCCGGTATCCTGTATTACCTCCGGCTCCGGCACAAGCGAAGCCGCACTTGGCTGGTCCGAGGTCACGCTGAGATCGTCCGCCAGATAATCAAACGGCCCGCTGCCGCTGTCAGAAATTATTTTCAGGCTGATGCCGCCGCGGATGCTATAAAACTTTGTATACAGCGTCCCTCTCAGCTCAATCCACTGATCCTTTCTGGTCTGAGCCTCCGCAATCTTGCCGGAGATCGTTTCACCCCCTACCGTCTCGAACGATACCCACAGCCTGACTTTTTCGCCGCTGACGGGCGCTTTTACCCATACAGAGATCTCATTGCTCGATTTTTCAGGAATCTCGTCAAGGATATACACAGCGCCGCTGTCATCCGATTCCCTATTGCTCACAAAGACGGCGCTGTTACCGGTATGGCTGTCAGAGCTTGCTGCGACCGAGCATCCTTCCCCGGTACAGCTCAGTACGGCACTTTCAAAGGAATCCGTCATAGAATAGTTCTCCGCCGCAAGCATCCTGCCGGGCATTGTAGCTGCCACTAGGGTCAGCGCAAGGACTGCGGCTTTTATTTTTCTCCTCATTATGAATGTTTGCCCTCCCTTCAGACTGTGTTAAACATTATACACTGCGAGATAGCAGAACGAATTTGACGAAAGTAAAAACACCTTTGAATAGGATCCGGGCGACGACTCATACGTTATAATGTCGTTTTCTGTGCCCGGCACAAACCTGCCCACGTCATCATCATAAACAAGTATCACGGCGTTTGATACGTCTATCAGCTCGTAGGCTGCGTCATTTGACATATCCTCCGGATCGCCCAGTTCGAGATATTTCCCGTCTGCCCTATGCACTCCTTTAAATCTGTACAGATATGTGCTTGAATAGCTGCTTGTTCCCGTATAAAGATATTTCGGCTCACCCTGTGCATTCATATCCACCAGGAAGCTTGATGCCCCGGTTTTTCCGAATATTACGTCTCCGTTATTTGACTCCACCAGGTCGACGACGTCTCCTGCGGAAAGCTTAGGGGTGTTTTCCCCCGGCTCCCGGTTATCAATTACTCCTACCTCCGTTTCAACGCCGTCGATATATCCATCCAGTTTAATCTTGACGTCGCCATCCTCATCAACCATCATGCCTACGGAATTCACAAACATTGGTTTTTTGTCATACGGAGAACGCGTCATCTTATTTCCTGAATCATGCAGCACCACCGCGTCAGCCATGAATTCATAGCCCACGCTGTTATAGCCTGTAAGGCTGTATTTGCCGTTCACAATAAAATCAGCGCCGGAGTATACCCTGTAAAAATCATAGTCGTTTTCATTTCCGCTGTCTGCAGTCGGTATGACAAAAACAAATATATCGTCGTTCACAAGTACCTTTCCGCCGAAACCGATCCCGCTTTTAAATTTTCTATAATCGGTGTTTTCCACCGTGTTCAGCCTGACCAGGCTTTCCTTGCCCTCAATCGATCCTTTTTCCTCGGTGTCAATTGAGGTGATCTCGCCGCTCAGGTTCACCGTATAGATAACCAGATGCTTTTCCAGCGCATTTTTCAGATTCAGCGCATCTATCTCCTGCATATAGTTCTCATGCTTCGCGCCGTCTATCCTGAAGGTTTCCGCCATATCCAGCATAAGCTTTTCGTCACCCTGATCCAGCATCTTGATGAAGCAGCCCTCCGTTTCTATGTCATAGCGGACGGACATAATATACCCATACCTTTTCTGCGATCCTCTTATAAGCTCGCTGCCGACTATTTGCCCTCTTGTGTTCAGAAAGAACTGATAGCCCGAACCAGGCATTATATTTATTTTCGAATCCTCTATAAGCCTTGCCGCATATTCCGACACAATATGCTGCTGCGCGTCTACCGTAATATATTTTTCATGGTCTCCAAGCAAAATGCGCTCCGCCACGCCGGATAATATCTCACGGCATATAACGACTGTTACAAAGCTGCCGTCTCCCGCTCTTTTTATTTCTGCGACGTCGCCCGTCTTTACCATCGACAAATCGCTGTATGCCGTACCTTCGCATATCACCTCAACATAGTCGTAATCGTTTAGGTTGATGACCTCTTCTTTGGTATATTTATCAAAGATCCTGCCGTCTGATGCCGATGCAGTTCCGACTACCGCAAGCTCGATATCCTCAATTATCACGGTCTCATAGCTGCCGCCGCCGTCTGCATCTATAAACCTGACGCTTCCGTACGCAGGGCAAAAATCCGATTCGCTTATTTGCTGAGCGAACACATTATTTATGATTACGCCCGCACCGAAGTCCACGCTCACCCTTTTTTCCCTGTTTCCATCGTAATATCTGAGGGAATCCCCTTCTTTGCCTATTATATCTTCTGATAATACTATAAGCTCATTATTTCTTTTATTTCGTTCAATATATAAAATCTGCCTGCTGCCATCGCTGTCCTCCCTGAAATAAAAATCCACGTATAGGCCTATATAGCCGTCTGCCCCGTCAAGATCGCAGCCATACAAAACATTGTCTATCCCGAGTACACCTCTTCCGGCTGCTGCAGAATTTCTTAAGGAAGTGTACATATTTGATGTAACAACGCCTCTCTCCTTATAGATATCCCTATACACCGACAAAAGCGTCCCGCTGCCGCTTTGGGTGACAATATTAAACCCGTTATAGTCTATCCCCATGACCTCTATATCCAGCGTATTATAGAGCATATCTATAAGTACACCGCCGGTAAGGCCTGCTCCTGGCTCCAGCTTTACATTATCCGTTATCCCAAGCGCGGCCGCCTGCGCAAGATACCCTGCCGGATAACCGCCCTTCTGCTCCGCCGGATACCAATATCCCAACATGGTGACCAGGATTTTCACCGCCTCTTCAGAGGCCATAATATCCTCCAGCCTATATGTCCCATCCTCGTAGCCTACAATACAACCCATATTGATCAGCACAGATACGCCGTTTCCGCCGTCCTCCTCCGTGCCGGCGCCGGCATTGTCCTCAATAAACCTCGCGACAATCTGGGCAAATTCCTGTCTTGTAATCTCCTGCTCATAATCCATGCTGCCGTCCAATATACCTAACGCAGTCAGCACAGCTCCCTTCATCTGCCTGTCATCCTGCGGTTCCTCTTCGGCAAAGGCAATATTTGCAGCCGCGCTTAAACTAAGCGCGGCAGTGAGAATGCATAAAATAAATATATTGATCGCTCTATTCATTTTCGGCCTCCTTGAGCTTTAAAACCTCCGCCACTATTTTGGCGCTCTCTGCCCTCGTGATCCTTGCGGCAGGTTTAAAGTTGTTGTCCGTGTATCCGCTCAGTATTCCTGCGCTGCTCATTGCGCGAACCGCCTCTGCTGCATAGGCGCTTATTTCGGCATCGTCTGCAAAAGCCGGGCCGTGAACTTCCGCCTTATCCAAAACGCCGTATAAAAGTGCCGCACGGTAGATCACTGCACATACCTCTTCCCTTGTTATACTCCTTCCCGTGCCGAAGGAGCCGTCCTCATATCCTTCTATAATACCATTTTTCTGCATCGCACAAACATAGCTGTAATACCACGCGCCTTCCGGCACATCGGTGAAGGTGCAGCCCTCCTGCTCCGGCGTTATTCCAAATACCAGCGCCGCCATTTTCGCAAATTCCTCTCTTGTTATATAATCGTTCGGCCTGAATCGGTTGTCCTCCGCCTCTGCTATAATCCCGCGATCCAGCAAAAACTCAATATATTCCTTTGCCCAGGCGCTTTCCTGCAAATCGGCAAACTCATACCGCTCCTGTTCCTGCTGTATTTCGGCCGGTGGAAGGGCGACAAAGGGCCTGTTGCCCAAACCGCTGGAGTTTCCTCCGCCGGAAGGGGACGACGGGGCAGAACCTTGACCGCTGATGAGCTGCGCCAGCCTTGCGTTTAGCGTAGACAAATCCTTTGTTTGTGCTGCATATTCTGCAAAGGCGACAGCTACGTCATATTTATCAGAAAGCGTATCATACCGCGTAAAATCAATGCCCAGCTCTGAGGCATACGCCTGCAGAATCCCGATAACATTCGTATAAAGCGTCTGCTCTCTGATGACCGTTTTTAACACCGCCTGCAAAAAACCCTGCTGAAGCTCGTTTATACTGGCCGCGCCGCCTTCCTCCTCGCTCCAAATCACTGCCAGCTTATCAAGAAGCTCCGCATCAAACGATTTATAATACTCATTATAAACACGCATATCCGATATACCCAAAAGCTCTGCGTATGCACCGATAACGGAATTTAAGGCAGCGGGCGAATTATTCACCGTGCACACCGCACAGCCCTGCAACACCGCAGTCCTCACGCTGTCATAATCCTCCGCAAACTCTGCCGCAAGAAGAAAATCGTATAAGCCCTGCTTATCGGTATTGTTCCTGAATATTTCTATTTTGTCAAGCTCAAGCCCCTTTACCGCAGCTTCATTTTCAAGCACTGCCTCCAGTTCACCGCTGGTTTCCGCTTCTGCGATCGCCTTTACATACTCTGCAACCAGTTCTTTATTTATATAACTGCATCTTGCATAGAGCTTGTTGCCATACTCTTCATAGCCCAATATGCCGCTCAACTCAATGAGCAGTTCTGTTTTAGCCTGCTGTGCTTCGCCTATTTCAAGCGCTGCATTGTATGCTCCCTGCCCGTCTGCTCTTATTTCTCCTTCGGCAAGAAGCGCGCCGCTGGCATAATCAGTAATTCTTGCGTTGATACAGGCATTTTCGTTTCCGCCTCTCAGCCTTCCGGACAATGAAATGCTGCCATCCTCCCTATAAACCGCTGAAACAATAGAATTTTCATCGCATATTTTAACATTGTCAATGTATAGTACGGCCGCCTCCTGGCCGACATTCTGAAACTCCAGACTAAGGGGCAGGCTGCCGTCTGTGCATTGCTGCGGATCTATCACCAGTTCCATATAATTCCTGACGCCCTTTTCCAGCTCAAATTCAGCCGGAGATGAAGCGGCAGCGCCGCCGGAAATCATTGCATACACGCCCTCCACCTCGGTATATATCTCTGCCGTGGCAATGTATCTACCCTGTGCGGCAAACCGGCCGACCGGCACGCTTTGCGATATGCCGCTCTGTCCGCCGGCTTCAACGGTCAGCTTCAGCGACGCGCTGCCGTTGATCGGTGTTTCGGTATCCGTTTCTGCATCTGTGCCGCAGTTCCAGTTCTGCGTGCCGGTTTCAAAGCCGCCGTTATCTACATAGTCGGGTATATAGGTCACATCGTCGATATACACCGACGTGTTTTCCGATACATTATAAAATGCGATCCTCAGTGAATTCTGCGCAGAACTTTTGACGCAGTCCCACAAATAATATATCCTGTTCCAGCTATACGGCTCCAGCACAAATTCCTCCGAGACGGCAGCCGCCCGCGCGCCATCCATTACAAGGATGCGCGCCCGCACGCCCTGCTCCTCGGTATAAAGCCATGCCTCAGACCGATAGCTGCGTCCTTGTTCCACATTGTAACCACTTCCACACATAAGGCCCTGATACGCAAAGCCTAAGCTTGACAGGCTGCCTGTCTGCTCCTCACCGACAGCGCCGCCGAAAAGCAGCTCAAGCGAAGCACTGCCGCTTCTGGCGATATATTCCGAATGAAAAACAGCCGGCATAGCATAGTCGCTGCTGCTGCGGGCTATGCCAAAGCCCGTTATACCTTCTTCAAAGCTCTCGTTTTGTATAAAGCCGCCGACGGCGTTTGCACAAACGCACGGCCCAAACAATAACACTGCCGCTAGTAGTGCCAAAACAGTCTTTTTCACAATTATTCCTCCTCCTGTAGCCCTGCGTTATCCCTTTAAAGAGCCTACCATAACGCCCTTGACAAAAAACTTCTGCACGACGGGATATATGCACCATATTGGCAGGCTTGACAGGATTATCAGCGCGTATTTTAATACCTCTTCACTTGCCTGTCCGGCCGCCTGCATCTCCTCAACTGACATAACCTCCTGAGAAAACATATTTGCCGCCAGGATTTCCTTTAACACAAGAGACAGCGGATACTTTGCCTGATCTTGAAGGTAGATCATCGGTTGAAAATAGGCGTTCCAGTGCGAAACACCGTAATACAGCGCTATAACGGCTATCACAGGCTTTGCAAGAGGGACTGCAAAACCCGCAAAAAATTTTATGTCGCTGCAGCCGTCAATTTCCGCCGCCTCAAGCAGCTCATGCGGGAGCGAGGTCTTGAAAAAGGATATTACCACCGACATATTATACACCGACAGCGCCCCGGGGATGATCATCACCAGCCTGTTATCCACAAGCCCTAAATTCTTGTAGAGCAGATATGTAGGTACCAGTCCCCCGTTAAAAAGCATAGTGAAGGTGAAAAAATACATAATGTATTTTTTGCCGGGGAGATCATCTCTTGACAGCGGGTATGCCGCTATAAGCGTCATGAAAATATTCCAGACCGTTCCCACAACCGTATATACAATTGTGTTGGCATATCCTGTCATAACGTCTTTTTCATGTATCACGGCTTTATATGCGTCCAGTGTGAAATCCACAGGCCACAAGAACACCCTGCCTCCAACCACCGCTTCCGCGGATGAAAGCGACGAGGATATGACGTTTAAAAGCGGCACGGCAACAATCAGCAGGCAAAAGACCAGGATGCCGTTAACAACCGAATAAAAGATCCTATCCTCCACGGACAGCTTCAATTTTGTTTCTCTTTTTAAAATACTTTTCAATTGGATCACCTCCGCTGTTAAAACAGACTTGTTCCCGCAGCCTTCTTAGAAAGCTGGTTGCAGCCGACAAATAACAGCATATTTATAACAGAATTGAACAGCCCTATCGCCGTCGAATATGAGAAGTCGCCTCCGCCGGTCACAAAACCTACCTTATATGAATACGTCGCGATAATCTCGCTTGAGGATAAGTTCAGCGAGTTCTGAAGCAGAAATACCTTATCAAAACCCAGGCTCATTATCTGCCCGCATTTTAATATGGTAACCACTGCGATGGTCGGTATGATCGTCGGAATATCTATGTACAATACACGTTTGAATCTTGAAGCACCATCCACGATAGCTGCCTCGTGCAGCTCGGGATCCACCGACGAAAGCACGGATAGGAACAGTATCGACCCCCAGCCAACATTCTGCCACGCACCAGACCATACATAAAGGTGCTTGAATGCAGCTGGGTCGGATAGAAGGTCCACCGCTTCAAGCCCCAGCATATCCATGACCCTTCCATACAGGCCGATCCTTGTATTGAGAAGCTGGGTCAAAACTCCCACCATGACAACCACGGAGATGAAATGCGGCATATAGGTCACCATCTGCACCGTCTTTTTCAGCTTCATGTTGATTGTTGCGTTTAAAAGCAGTGCAAATATTATCGCCACAGGGAAAGGCGCAAACACATTATACACCGAAAGAGTAATGGTATTTTTTAATATTGACAGGAACTTGTAGGACGAAAACAGCTTATTAAACTGGTAAAGCCCTACCCATTCGCTTCCGAATATACCGCCTGCAGGCGTATATCTTTTAAATGCCAATATGACCCCGGCCATGGTAAAATAATTAAAAATAAGAATATATAGCACCGGTAGGAGCAGCAAAAGATAAAGCTGCCAAGCCCTTTTGGCCTTGATCATGGTTTTGCTTTGCAGACGCGCCTGTCTGCCGTTTATAGTGCTGAAACGCTTCTCCATATGATCCATCCCTCATTCGCTTTATTCGTTAAAATTATCGTATCCCAGCTGTACCAGTTCGGTATATCTGTCGACATCCATATTGTTCAATGTGGTTATATATTCGTCCCAATCCTTGTCGATGTCTTTTCTCCCTATTATAAACAGTGAGGTCATTTCTGTTACATATGACTTTATGTCCGAGGAAAGCGTAGCATATTCATCGGTTTCAATGTCGCTGAGCTTAAGCTTTCTCACCCGTTCCTCCGGTTCCTTATCTATATATGCTGAAAGCGCCTTCGCCTTGAAATATTCGCCATCGAGCGGATTCCCATCCCAGACGATGCCGTTTGCAATTTCATAGCTCCTGAATTGTGGATTTTGTGCATACCAATGCGAGTTCTGCGTTGCGTTATACGGCAGTATCGAGCGTATACGCGGTTCTACTCCAATGCTGTCAAATATACATACGTCGCCCTCCTGTGCTTCGGTCCAGTCTACGCCCGGGACACCATATCTGCTTCTGAGCGCCGATTCCTCGCTCATCATAAAATCGAGCAGTCTGAAGGCTGCAAGCTTGTTCTCACAGTCACGGGTTATGATACCGCCCATGTTCGAGCCGCCGTTTGATTTATACGCATATGCAACTCCATCGGGCCCCTTCAGCGGGGGAATGGCTTCATATTCTGCAAGCCGCTCATTGTCAACTCCAAACAGCGCATCAGGCGATCCGGACACAAACGCGCCTATGATATTGTCGCCGGGGTTCTGCGCAAGCGTCTTTAAAACGCTGTTGTCCTGTGTAAGGCTCTGTACGTCAAACAACCCCTCGTCGGTAAGCCGCTTCATATAGCGCAGCCCTTCGCGCCATTCTTCAGTGGTAAACGCCGCATATACCTTACCATCCTCGACAACCATTCTGTTATCCATATTGTCATATACAAAGGAATTCATTAAAAATGGTATCACGGTTTCGTTCCAGCCGTTTTTCGAGCCGGTTATTCCAATCTCATCCTGTTTGCCGTTTCCGTTCGGGTCCCGCTCCTTAAATGCCTTCATAACATTATAGAAATCCTCAGTCGTCTCGGGCATAGCAAGGCCGAGCTCATCCAGCCATTTTTTATTTATAAAGGCCTTTAGGCTGTAGTCATTTCCGGGCTGTTCAATGTAATAAGGCATATAATACATTGCCTCGCCGGTAAGGATCGATCGTTGCAGATAGTCGCTGTCAATAGCGTTTTCAAACATCTGCTTCACCCAGTAGCCCTCATTTTCGATCATATCCCGCAAATCTATAATCGCGCCGGATTCGCCGAAGTTTTTCAAATCGGCTTCGCCAAGGCTCAGATTTATCAATATATCCGGCAACTTGGAATCAGACGCGACTTGAAGCCTGAGCTTTTCCATGTGGTTTGAACTTGGAAACACCGTAAATTCAAGATCAATACCGGTCTGCTCTTCCAGCCATTTCGTATATGCGTTTGTTTCATAATCCTCAACGTATTTATAGTCCTTTACGCCTAAATTCAGCGTAATCCTTTCCTTTACGATCGGCAACTCCCCCGCCGCATTAACGTTCGGATCACTGTAATCCTCCGTATGGTTTACGCTGGTTTGCTGCCCTGTGCAGGAACTGACCATTGCCGCGGCTGCTAAAACGGCAGCAACGCTTCTGAATATTTTTATCATTGCTCTTCCGACCTTTCAACTCATATTTCAATTTTGGATAATTTTATGCTTTTTTATATAATGCAGTCAATGCAAAAACTATATCGCTTTTTCTCAAAATTATACATCCTGTGCGCCGTTGAGACCGAAAAAATCGGTAAGCTCATAATCTATGGTGATCTCATCAGCATATTTTGACAGTTCACTGCCCGACATGCTTGTAAGATAAGCGATAAACTGCGCCAGCCTATATGCCCCGTTCATATTGTAATGGAGTGTGTCCGCGCCGTTATGGAAATACGATCTTACAGTATTATACGCCTCCGTATCTCCACCCAGCTTTGCCGCAAGCGTATTATAATAATCCATCTGAAATCTACCCAGATCAATATATTCCGCGCCACATTCGTCCGCCGCACGCATCATCACCCTTGCGCGGGCACGGTATTTTTCAGTGGAGGGATTATCAAAGGATGCAGTATTATTACCGCCGCCGTACAACGTCATGGTTGTAAAAATGATATGCGCGCCTGCCTCCTTGGCCCCCTGTGCAAAGGTTTTTATATTTTCAGCATATACGCTCTCAGAGGTCCCCTTTGAATCAGGATTGTCATCATCGCCGCTTGTATCGTTGACGCCAAGCGCCATTATTACAAAATCTCCCGGTTTCAGCGCCGCCTGTATCTTCTCCCATGTGCCGAACTCGCGGTTCATGCCCCAGTTGTTCACCGAGGTCGGGGTAATGTAAGATTTTGTGCTGAGTCCGCCGCCCGAGCAGTTTATAAAAGTTAGCCTGCTGTCAAAAAATTTGTTCAGGTAGGTGCCCCAGCCCTGCTTTGGATAAGTTGGATTGTTGTTTGAATCAAATTCCCCGTAGGTATAGGCGATCGAGTCGCCGATTATATATACCGTGTGCTCTGCTTTTCCGGCGTCCCTAACGCTGATTTCCTCCAGCGGCACAAGCCGGTCAAGACCACTCCAGCAAAACACCCTCACCGTTTCCCCCGCCGCGTCCTCCGGAAGATACAGGCTTCGCATTTCATTCGACCCGTCAAATGCCGTCTCGCAAACGTCGACACCAAGCATATTGCCGCTGCCGTCATAGAGCGCCGCAACAAACGCCGCGCTTTCCAGTCCGTTTGCGTCCACATAATCATACGGGTATACCCCGACACGCAGTTTCCCCCCTTCATTGTGGAGTGAAACCCCGCGTCTGCCGTTCCTCATATTTGCAGTTGCCGTTTCGTCAACGCGGCTTTCATTGCATTTCACATTGACGGTTATATTGCTGTAATCCGCCTGCTTTTCGATCGGGACGGAAAAATCATATCCGCCGTCCGCATCGCTGACAAATGCAGCCTCTTTTATCACAGAATCGCCGTTTTTAACGGTCACACTGCAGTCGAGAGGATCGCTGCCTTCAACGGCAGAGATGTTTTCAACATACGCAAGCTTCACATCGTCAACATAAAAATTCCTAGTACCGCTTGACGCCACCCCCCTTATAATCAGGGTACCCCTGCCGCCGCTCACGGCGAAAAAGTCCGCACATGTTGTGATAGGGTTTCCCTCATTGTCATTGCCGAAGGAGGTGATCTCGATATCGACGGAATATTCCTTCCACACACTGCCGATTGATGAAGGATATACCGTATATGAGGCTTTGTTCGGCGAGCCGTCCGTCATTACGGTCACGGCAAAGCCGCCGGGCGAGCCGCCCTCCTCAACGTCCGCTCTTAATTTCATGGACAGCCTGTATGTCCCCCAGCCGTGCTGATTAAGGTACTCGGCAATCTGGAGCTGCGTCCCATGGTTGTGGCTCGTTCTGGCTGTGACCGCCAGGCATTTGTTGGTGCCGGTTTCGTCGGTGGCATCAGTGACCTGTTCCAGCGCCACGCCCTCTGAACCGTATTGATTCCAGCCGCTGATGTCCTCCATATCACCGTTGTACAACTCGTGTACAACCGTTTTCGAGGCATTCTTGACGTTGCCCACGACTCTTACCGCATTGGTAGCCGTATTGACATATGCTACGTCGATGATTTCGGCCGCTGCCGATACCGTAATCGACATAGCCGCCGCAAGGGCTGCGGCCATAGTTTTTAATCTTTTCATTGATAAAACCCCCTTTTTCGTAAATCATTCTTTTTTGCCCACTGCAAATTTGTCTATATTTATTATGCTTTTTTACGCGTTGTCCCGCAACCCAAAAATTATACCGAATTGTCAAAAAATTATATCTGTGATGCACTTTTTGTTGACAAAATTGCATGAAAATTTTATAATATGAAATGAAAATTATTATAATATGCTTATATGGGGACAAGGATAAAATACAATGAATATCGAGAGAAAATTAAACAATATAACCTTCAGGAACAAAATACTGTTAATATATTTTGTATGTATAATTCTCCCTATAACAGTTCTGACTGTTTTGTTTTTTTTATTCCTTATAAGCAATGCCCAGGAAAAGTATAACATCGATTCCAAGGCAAATCTTGTCACAGTCAGATACGATGTCGAGTCATTTATAAACACCACAATGATGGCTGTAGACAACATATATACCAGCGATACCATTTACTCGCGCCTTGCGTCGGATAAAAGGCCGCCGGCTGCGGACATCGTCACGGCATATGAAAACACCGTCGCTGTGGACAGCTATATAAGAGGCGTTTTGCTTTCTCTGCCTTCAGGTACGGTAAAGATGTATTCTGACAGCAATGTCCTGAATAACGGGCTTTATATAACCAAGCTCTCTGATGCGATAACCTCAAGCGATTGGTATTCAAAATACCTGGCAACGGGAAGCAACAGATTCTTTTCATACACCTCGGCTGACGGCGAGCCTTTAATATGCTATATAAGGCCCATGACCTACAAAAGGCTCCCCTGCACCGCTTTTATCAAGGTGGATTTCCCTGTAAAAAGCATAAACGACATATTCAGGAACTACAATTATTTCAGCAGCCTGTATCTGCTCGATAACAACAATCATGTCGTCTGTGCATACTCGGAGGACGGCGCCAGCGGGCTGGACGCAGGCACAGGCGATTTCTTTTCCGAAACGCTTCAAACGCCTTACCAATGGTCGGTGTCCTCTCCTCAGAAAAACCTGTTTATGAAAAACTTCTTCTCAAAAAGCGTATTCCTGTTTGTGTTTGTCTTTCTGCTAATGCTTTTCGGCTCGTCAATATGGATATTCTATATTTCCAGCACGCTGGAAAAACGTTTCACCGCGCTGACCACCGTGATAAAGGATGCAGAAAACGGCAGCTTTACCAGCATAGACCACCGGCTTTTTTCTTCGGACGAGCTGGGCGTGCTTGCAAGCGGGCTTTCCTCTGCTTTGAAAAAGATAGAGCGCCTTATTAACGAAATATACCTGGCAAAGATCAAAAACTCACAGATAGCGCTTGAAAATAAAAACAACGAGCTCAGAGCGCTGCATATGCAGATGAATCCGCATATGCTCTTTAACATGCTGGAAACTATCAGGTTAAAATCGCTTATGAAGGGCGAGCGCGAGACCGCGACAATCATAAAAAAGCTTGCGCACCTTTACCGCAAATCCCTTTCCTGGTCTGAGCATCTTATAACAGTTGCAGATGAAAAGAAAATTGTTGCCGAATATCTGGACATACAAAGGTACCGTTTCAACGATACGTTAGACTATACCATCTCCTGCGATGCACAGGCAGAGCAATATCTTATACCAAAAATGCTTATTCAGGTCTTTGTTGAAAATTCGTGCATGCACGGCTTCGCTTCTATAGACAGGAAAAGAATCGATATTTCAATAAGCGCTGTGGACGGCCCGCTTATAATAGAGATTACCGATAACGGCGTTGGGATCAGCAACGAGGCTTTGTCGCAGATATTTGATGAAAACGCGTCCTCCAGCGAGCACATCGGGATCGCAAATATCGTAAAACGCATGACGTTATTTTACGAAAACAACTACAGCTTAGATATTAAGAAGCTGGATGTGCACGGCACGCAGGTGACGATCAAAATAAATGCGGATAAAAAACCGGCATAATGCCTTATCCGCAGGGAAAGGAGATAGCACAGTATGTACGATATTTTGGTTGCGGACGATGAAGAAATCATCAGGGAAGGCTTTAAATATTTGCTTGACTGGGATCAAACGGATTTCAAGCTCAGCAGATACGCCGCCGACGGGGAAGAAGCACTCGATTGTATAACCAAATATTCGCCTGACATAGCCATAATAGACATAAACATGCCCAAGATGAGCGGCCTGGAGCTTTTGGAGCGCGTTCGCAGCTTCAACAGCCATATCAAATTTATCATACTGAGCGGATATAACGATTTTGAATATGCGCAGCAAGCCATTAAGGCCGGCGTCAGCGGCTACCTTCTCAAGCCTGTTGATGAAATCGAGCTTTTAAATATTCTAGATTCGATAAAAGAGGATATTGAACGGCAAAACGAGGTCAATAATTATTATTTAAAAAACCGTATCACAGCGCTTCTGGATAACACCCCCGGCTCCGACTCTAATGCCGCGCCGCTTTTTAACAACTCCTGCTGCTATATTTCTGTAATTGCCGATACCAGCGCAAACGTATTCGACTTTTCACACAGCGGCAGCAGTTCGGCAACGCCCATAATACAGAACTGTATCAGTAAGACCGGCGTTCCAGACAATGAATGCATTATCCTGGATAGTTCCATCAGTGAGCTCCACGCAGTATTATTTTTCGGCAACTCCTGCAGGTTTGTAAACCCCCGCAGTTTCGCAGACACCCTTTTGCATGAGCTTGCGCAGCAAAAGGCTGCCGTGTGTTCCATCCTGATAGGCAAGGCTCTGGATTCGGCGGCAGATCTTTCAGAGTCTAAAAAATCGATTGATATACTCCGGCTGAAAAAATTTTATAACGACAGCGAATCCATTTTTGATTATAACAGTGCGGTCCCCTCAGCCGGGAACAAGAACCTGCGTGATATGAATATTATCGACCTTATTTTCTTCTCGGCAAAACAGGCTAATATCGAGCTTACCACGCAGTATATCAACGCTTTCTGCGACATGCTGGCAGACGAAGAGATACTTCTCAGCTCGGTTTCTTTGTATATCAATACCATTGTCATGTCCTCGATCAAGCTTATCCGGTCGGGAGACGCCGCGACGAGGTATATGTCGCTTTTCGTGGAGTTCAATAAGGCTAAAAATATAACGCTTTCCAAGACAAGGGCATTTTTACTCGCCTTTTTCAGGGACATTATAAACACCATTAGCAGCGAACGAAAAAAGGGCTCTTCCACCCTTTTTTCCAGCATCTTGGAATATATACATAAAAATTATGATACAAGCATCAATCTCCAGAGCATTGCGGATAATTTTTACATGAACAGCGCTTATCTGGGAAGGCTGTTTAAATCAAAGACCGGAAAATCCTTTAATACCTACTTAAACCACTTGCGCATTTCTAACGCCAAAAGGCTTTTGGAAACGACCGATCTCACCATATCGGCCATAGCGGAAGCGGTCGGCTACAAAGACTTCAAGTACTTCGTTACGGTTTTTGAAAAATTTGAGCATATAACCCCATCCAATTACAGGAGGCAGTCAGAGAACTATCCCTCCGGCTCATAAATCCTGCCAAAGGAAAAAACCGGGATCTGCTCCCGGCTTTTGTGTGGCTTTTTATATCCTTTTGTTGCAGCCGCCGGTCTCTTACGGCGGCTTCTTTTTTGCTTCATTGAACCCGGTATTAGTGCCTCCGGATATGTTTGGCATTGCTGCAGATTACAATCTGCTCATTCATCCATCATATAATTCCTAAAGTTTTTCCATCAATTTCACCGGCGAAAAATCATAAAACCCGCTCTCACCGAAAGCACCGCGCACAAATGCATCAACTGCCGTATTGAGCATAGAATACGCATTGACAAAGGTTTCTGCATGCTCAAAATACTGTTCAAAAAAGTACGGTGATCCAAACGAAACACAAATTGTTTTTCTTCTGCCGGCATTCAGCGATTCCTGCAGTTTGAAAGCTTCTGCGCCATAGTAGTCCAAAAAGCCAATTGGCCGGAACGGGCGCGAAAACATCGCATATAGGATCAAATCGGCTTTCTCGGCCAAGCGCTGAAATTCGTCAGCCTGCATCTGCATCTTGTATAGAACCGTAAGCCCGCGCGCTGCAAGCGCATCGCGCAGATGTTCTGCAACCGCAATTGACGGTTCGTGGTTTACCACCGGTACCAGCAGCACCGTTTTAACCTTGGAGGTATCAATCGGCAGCAGCTTCTGCCTGTCTCTCAAAAGGGTGACCGCCTTGGCCGACACCTTTCTCTGGGTCTCTTTGACAAACGCCGCTCCTTCTGCAGTCAGAGGCTTGAACTTTTTATAACCGCTGCAAAACAGCCCCCGTTTTTCCTTTAATGCGAGAATCCTGGATACGGCATCGTCAAGTCTTTCCATGCTGATATAGCCGCTCTCTATTGCTTTTTTCATATTTTTCACATACTGCGCTGACGGCCAAAGCATCATATCACATCCTGCACGGAAGGCTTCAATTTCCGCTTGCTCCTTTGTATCATACCAACAATTAAAGCCGCCCATCCCAAGCGCATCCGTGACAACAACCCCGTTAAAGCCAAGTTCACCTTTCAATAGGCCGGTTATCAGCTCGCGGGAAAGGGTCGCAGGATATGGCTTACCAAACGCATCATCCCGCTCTTTTTGATACGAAGGCAGACTGATGTGCCCTGCCATAATGGAATCGACGCCGCTTTCAATCAGCGCTTTAAACACCTTGCCGGACATCCTCTTCCAGTCTTCAAAGGACAAGGTATTCTGCGTTGGGACGATATGCTGGTCACGGTAATCAAGACCGTCCCCCGGAAAATGCTTTGCGCATGCGGCCAGGCCATTCTCCTGCATGCCACGCACAACCTGAGGCAGCAGCCTCACCGCCAGCCCGGCGTCGTCCGTCATCGCCCTGACGTTAACAAGCGGATTCCTGCGGTTGATGTTCAAATCCGCCACCGGCGAAAACGACCAGTTTGCACCAACCGATCTCGCTTCAAGTGCAGTTGCCTTGCCGTAGTCATACGCGAGCTGCGCGTCATTAGCCGCACCGAGCCCCATAAGATATGGCATCTGTGTTAATCCCTTCACCATACTGCCGCAGCCATTTTCAAAATCCGAGGTGATCAGCGGCGGGATATCTGCATCCGCATAAACCTCCTCAACATAGCCACGCAGTTCATTGAGCCCCGCATCATCCGGCTCTGTGATAATCTCCCCAAAGAAGAACGCTGCGCCCGGCTTGTCGGCCAGCTTTTTTCCCTTTTTGATACGGGCGACTTTGGTCTGCAATATTTTTTGCTCAATCGTTAAAGTATTGATATCTATCATGATTTATGTACATCTCACTTTCAAAAATCCGGTTAAATCCACCGGATACTGTTTTTCCGACGGCGATGCAAAGGGCCTAATTTATATTAAAAAATTTCCAAATGTGAGAATAAGCGGCGTATCCTTAATTGGCAGTTCTTTGATTACATATACGCCATCCCCTTTATCCTCCATCATGGATACAGGGATTTCATAAACAGAACCGTCCATGATGTCAACCAATTGGATATCCGTATACTCTGTATAAAATTCAAGTGTAATAGAGGACTGGTAGCTTGTGGTCATTATATTGCTTGGGTACCAGTATACAAAAGCCTTGCCGCCCTCCCGGGCAAATGAGCCGGATGTTATTTCGTATCGATGCGGCTGGTTTTCGAATTTTCTATCAGAATACATAGGATGGACAAAAATTGGCTGCCTGCATACGCAAAATGCTTCTGCAAAGACAGAACAAATATTCTGAAGCACATAGTACGAAGGCTTTCTATAATATTCACCCGTTGATTTCCCATTCTCGTCAAAATCTGCACCTAATATTCCAAAATATCCGTAATCAAGGTAGGACGTTTTATCATTGACATCACCGTTCAGCGCCTCAATCATATCGATACAGGAAAAGTATGAGGTAAAATGCACCTCTGTAAGCAAATCCGCAACCGTATGGCGCGCAAGCTGTTTCGCCTGTATTTCCTCTGTCCAGGCGCCCGTTCTTAAAGCGCCATTGCCGTTGCTCCTAGACTGTGAACCCGATTCGCCCTGTATCAGCTCAATATCAGGATTGTACAGCTTTGCCAGTGCTCTGTAACTTTCCACTTTTTCAAATACATTCCGCTCGTCGTGCGTGTATTCATGAAAGGATATAAAGTCCAGGTATTCCCCCATTCCCGTTTGAAATGCAGTATTCAGAAAGTCTATCCTTCGCTTACATATAACGCCCCCAATCGTTTTCGCGCCTGGATGCTCCTCTTTGACCGCCTTAGCGGTTGCAAGGGTAAACTTGCCCAGCTCTTCAGCATTAACGCCATGCTTCCAGCACCAAATCCCGTCCGGCTCGTTCCACACTTCAAAATACCGAACCTTTCCCTTGTACCTTCTGACAACGGCTTTTACATAATTCAGCCAGGCCGCTTTTTCCTCCTGTGTAAATATGGGCGGGCATCCGACTGCGCCAAATACCTGTCTGGCAGCTTCGGTATAAATCGGGTTTCCATAGCACAGGCATATCCACGGCTCAATCCCGCGCGCGGTCAGATTGTCAATGATCGCATCGAACCACGCAAAATCATATATTCCTTTTTCTTTCTCCGTCCGCGCCCAGCCGGATTGTATCCGCGCCTTTTTTACACCGCATGCGGCAACTTGGTCATAGGCTTTCTCAGGATCAAACACGTCCCGGTCAAGTTTTTCAAAACCAAGACTGATCTTCGAAAAAGAAATTTCATTTGATTGCTTGGGCTGGATTTTTCCTATCTTTTTAAGCTGCTCCATTTCCTTTCATCCTTCCATATAATATTTTTCCGGTTTTCTTTGTTCTTTTGCTCCTTCCCTGTCCCCTGCTGCGCCATAAACGTCTTTTCGATTCATGGTCTACACCACTTCCTCTTTTTTCCAATCTATTTTCATTTCTTTTAATCTTATAATCCCTTATCCACAATCGGATAAAGCTGGATCATGTTCCCGCCGTCCACTACAAGCTCCGCGCCGGTGGTATTTTTGGACTGATCGCTGCCCAAATACCACGCCGCGTTTGCAATATCCTCAAAATCTGCAATATCTCCCAGCGGCGTATAGTTGGAAAGCGCATTCCTGCAATCGTTATAATTCTGCTCCCAGCGGTCCGTCTTTATCATGCCGGGCAGTACTGCGTTTACCCGTATATGATACTTTCCTAAATCAAGCGCCATAGCGCGCATCATACCAAGGGCACCCGATTTGGAAGCGCTATAGGATACCCGGTCCGGAATAGCCCGGTACGCCGTATTCGAATTGATAAATACGATTGACCCGCCGCCCTTTTCCCTCATTTGTATCGCCGCCTGCCGCGACAGCATAAAGTTCCAGCCGACGTTTGTGTTGATGACATCCATGAATTCTTCTGCCGGCACATCGAAAAACTGCTGGCGGATTCCAAAATTCGCCGCATTCAGCACCAGACAATCAACCGAATACCCCAGCTTTTTTATATCCGCAAAAATCGCCTTGACATCCATTTCATCAAAAATTTTCATCCCATAGCCCTTGGCAAAAACACCGTATTTTTTCGACAATTCTTTTGCGGTCTGCTCCGCTTTTGCCGCGCTGCGGCTCCCCAGAAATAGGTTATAGCCCTCCCGGCCAAACCGTTCCGCAATACCCAGTCCCGTATTGACCGTTGCGCCCGTAATAAATACTGATTTCTGCATCATATTGCCTCCTAAAAATAAAATGCTGTTTTCGGCGGACGAATATCCGTCAGCGCGCCTGTATAATGCCGCAGGGTATGCGGCTGATACGGGTGCTTAAGACATTCCGTCTCGTTGATTTCAATACCCAGCCCCGGCCTGTCAGGGATCTTCATAAAGCCATCCTTATATTCCAGGCATTCGTTCGTGACATCCTTGCGGTACGCCACATCGGAATACATAATCTCCAAAATAGAAAAGTTGGGGCAGCTTGCCGCCAGCTGCAGCGTTGCAGCATTTGCCACAGGGCCGGACGGATTGTGCGGTGCAAACGGGATATATCGGCATTCTGCCTCTGCCGCGATCTTTTTTAGTTCCATGATCCCGCCCGCGTGTGAAATATCGGGCTGAATATAATCCGCCGCCATCAAATCAAACATCCGCTTATAGTCCCAGCGTGTATACAGCCGCTCTCCTGCGGAAATTGCCACCGGCGACTTATCGCGCACCGCCTTGAGCGCCTCCAGATTATCCGGCGGCACGGGCTCTTCAAAGAACATCGGATGAAACTGCTCCAGCTCCTTTGCGATCCGAATCCCGGTCGGAATGTTAAACCGCCCGTGCCCCTCTATCAGCAGGTCTACCGTATCCCCCACCGCTGCCCGCACCTCGGCGATACACTCGAGCGCAGTGTTCAGCTCCTTATTTGAAATCTCCAGATATGCCTTGCCAAACGGATCCCACTTCATTGCGGTGATCCCCTTCTGTACAGCAATTTTGGCCTTTTCCCCAAATTCCTTGGGCGTCTTTGCACCCGCAAACCAACCGTTGACATAAATCCGCACTTTGTCATGCACCTTGCCGCCCATCAGCTGGTAAACCGGCACGCCAAGATGCTTGCCCAAAATGTCCCAAAGCGCCATCTCCGCAGCGGACAAAGCGGACATCAGCACCGCACCGCCTCGCCAGTATGCATCGCGGTAAATATTGTGCCAGTGCGCCTCAATATCCAGGGGATTTTTGCCGGTAAGATACTCCTTAATATGTTCCACTGCGCCAATCAACGCTTTTTCCTTATACTCCAACGTTGCTTCACCGACGCCGTCAATGCCCTCATCCGTATAAACCTTGACAAATATCCAGTTTGTACGGAAACAATCCACTGCAAAGGTTTTAATATCTGTGACCTTCATTTGTATTTCACCTCTTCGTATATGGTTGGTATAACCGCATTGTCAAGGTCAAAGTCCGCCGGATCAAGGGCGTCAAACATGCCCCAATGTATGGGCACCGCCCATTTCGCCCCCGTTTTTCGAGCAAACCGCTTGGCATCAGTGATATTCATATTATTACCTACGCCATTTATCGGCAAGAATACTGCGTCAATATCCGTTGGCAAGTCTTTAAAAATTTCCGTATTGTACAACGTATCGCCCGTTATGTACAATTTTTCCCTGCCATCGTCCAGAATCAAACCAATTGCCGTCAGATCAGAATGTTCCGCCTTGACAGCCGTGAATGACACGCCGTCCTGCGTCCAGACGGTCCCCCTGTTAAACATTACGTAGTTGTGATTGCCGCCGGATTTCTGTGCCTTCTGCCACGCGTGATACGGCGCAAGCACAGTCAAGGCCTTTTCTGTGTCCAAAAGCTTCGGCAATGTTTCCGGATCAAGGTGGTCAAGGTGATCGTGCGTCACCACAATCACATCAAGCGCTTCTTTAAAAAGCGCTTCTTTGACCGGAACCCGCCGCCAATTTTTTGGATTGACCTTTGCGACACTATCCGATAGATATGGGTCAACCATGATTCTTATTTTTCCCGTGTCAATCAGCAGTCCCGCCTGCCCGATCCATGTTATTTGCATCTTCCTCACCTCTTGCGGATATTTTACCACATCCGCTTGACAGCTTCCAGATAAAATGTTATCATATTTTTTAGAAATATTACTTTACCAGGGAGGATATCTCTATGCGTATTATGCCGCAACTTGTCAACGCCGGCGTGTATGATGCAGCTTTGGCGCATAAAAATATACCTTCCACCAAACCGCGGAAGGTATCTATGTATGAAATTGAACTTGTGCTGGAAAACGGCGGCTATTCCTATATCGGCAGCGGGAAATATCAAATTAAAAAGGGCTGCGTCATCTGTGCCAAGCCCGGGCAAATACGGCATACCGACCTGCCTCATAAATGCTATTACATACATGCCGTTATAGAAGACACCGAACTTGCCTCCATGCTAAATGCCGTTGCGGACTTCTATATGCCGGCCGATGCTTATGAACTGGAAAAAATCTTTTGTGATTTGATTGCCGCCTATGTACTGCCCGATTGGAGCCATGGGATCAACACCGCTGCAAAATTTTTAGAAATTTTATCTATCCTGCTGAAAGATGCCCGGATCAGCGCAGCCACCGCTGCGCACCGGCATGGGAATGCCCAGGTAATACAGCAGGCAATGGCATTTATTGACGCAAACTATACCCATGAAATCACACTTGCCGATATCGCGGCCCATGTCCATCTGAGCAGGATTTATTTTCATAATCTTTTTCTTGCGTCTACCGGGCAGACACCGCATGGGTATTTGCTCAGCAAGCGCATCAGCGCCGTCAAATTCCTGCTGGCCACAACGGACAAACCATTCTCTGAAATCGCGCTTGACTGCGGCTTCTCTTCGCAGTCCTATATGGCCTATGTCTTCAAACGGGAAACCGCCTGCACGCCCATGCAATATAAAAAGCAACTAAGCCTCCTTTGGGAACTGCCCTAAGCTGCTATCCTATTTTTTTGTTCCTGTATCTGCTTTTTTGACTATGATCCAAAAATTAGCAAGATAGCATCCAATTTTTCTCCCGGTTTTTCATAGCGTAAAGTCAGTACATCAGTTACAGCTACAGCACGCAACACCATGACCTTTGGCTATGGAAGTTCAAATATTTGTCGCTGCATTCTTCTATCCCCTCTATCGTTCAACTGCCGCCCTTTTGCTTAACTCCCCAGGAGTCTTGTCATCCAACTGGTTGTCGGTATCCATGAACGGTCGCTGTACGAAGTTCCAGCCACCGTTTCTAGGTTCGTTACGTCCACATTGCCCGCCGAAACCATTTCCTGCGTCACCAAGCGATTGGCTGGGAGTTCCAGCCAATCGCTTGCTTCACCCGTCATGGGATCTAGGATACGATCATACTCTCCCGCCAGTTCCAATGCAAGCACCCGTATACCAAATTCTCCGTTATAACTCCAATTCGTCGTGGCACAGGCCTTCCAGGGAGATCCCTCCTCCGCCATTTTTTCGATATCAGCGTTGCAAATATCCACACTCACCATGGGAATATCCAGATTTGCTTTTTTGAGAGCGTCATAAACACCGTCGGCGTACAAATCATAACAGCACCATATGGCGTCAATCTCACCTTCTTCATAACCAGCCAGCGCATCAACCATCACTCTTGCTATGGAGGATGCGGCATTACTGTGATCGTTAGGGCCGATTGTTTCCACCGTCCTAATCAGCCCTTGTTCCTCATAGTGTGCATATCCTTCCTGGCGGCGGTCAAAGACCGATAGAAACTGCGGCCCTTCCCACACCTTGAGGATATTGATTGGCTCGCCCGCAGCCGTTTTATCGGCATACAAGGTATTACAGATATAGTCGAGCAGCAACTCCGCCAATTGGGAATCCTGCTGGAAGAACTGTGTAACGCCTTCTATTTTCTGCGTCTGCCCATCGCTGTCCTCGAATAAGGTATCAAACGTCACAATCTTCAATTCCGGATACTGTTCTGTCAACTCGCACAGAAAGGTATACGCATAGCTTTGGCCGCCATGGCTGAGCAGTAATCCGTCATAGCCGTCGGCAGCACATTGTCTGGCTGTATCCTGCCATTTTTCGTCCGAACCGTCACAGAAGAACGCCTGAAACTCCATGCCGAGTCCCTCAGCGGTTTTCTCCGCAGCATCGGCCCACATATCAAAGATATCCGACGAAGCCATCTGCATAATATACGCCACCTTTTTCCCAGCTACAGGAGAACTATCGTCGGACGATAATTCTACGTCCGTCTCGGCGCATCCTACAAAGGAACACGACAAAACCGCCGCTGTAAGTAAAGCAGCCGCTTTTCTTAAAAACATAACCCCGTCTCCTTTCTTATTGCCCGCGCAGCTGCCGGTTCTTTTTTCTTCCTGCCTTTACTGCATAAAGAAATGTACATGCCAAGGCAAATGCCGCGCCAATGGGATAGGCAATGGACTGAGAGAGCCGGAACCCTTCTTCAGCCATGAGGATATAAGTACAAGAAACCCCGGACATAAATGCGGCCGGCACCGCACACATCACCGAATACCACCACTTTTCCGCATTCCGGGCCAGGTACATCGCCGCCGCCCACAGGGTAATCATGGCCAGTGTCTGATTGCTCCAGGAAAAATACCGCCAGATGACGTCGAAATTCAATTGGGTCAGCAACGCCCCCACTCCCAGCAATGGCAAAGTGATCGCCAAACGTTTCGGCAGCTTGGACTGGTCGATATGAAACCAGTCGGCGATCGTCAGCCGCGCGCTGCGGAACGCCGTATCACCGGGGGAAACCGGGCAGACCACCACACCGATGATTGCCAAAGCACCTCCGAATACGCCCAGCAGAGACACTGAAATATCGTATACCACGCTCGACTGGCCCAGATCAGCCAATGCCTGCTGCAATCCACCAGTAGTACCATAAAAGGCCACGCCGGCAGCGGCCCACACCAGAGCGATAATGCTTTCAGCAATCATGGCTCCATAAAACACCTTGCGTCCGTCTTTTTCCCGCTTGAGGCACCGGGCCATCATGGGCGACTGAGTAGCATGGAAACCTGATACTGCGCCGCAGGCTACCGTGACGAACATAAACGGCCAGACAGGCTGGCCGTCTGGATGCTGGTTTACAAAGGAAATTTCCGGCAGTTGATACCCTCCGGCTATCAGTCCGCCGATGATCCCTACTGCCATCAGTACCAGCACCACGCCGAAAACGGGATACAGCTTGCCAATGACCTTATCAATGGGCAACAGGGTAGCCAGCAGATAATACACCAAGATTACCACCACCCAGAAGCTGGTATTCATCCAGTCCGGAGTGAGCCTGGCAATCAACGCTGCCGGGCTGGTGGTGAATACGGCGCCTACCAAAATTAACAACACCACTGAAAATACCCGCATCACCTGTTTGGCGGTTCGTCCCAGGTATTTCCCAACAATTTCGGATATGGAAGCGCCGTTCATGCGCACGGAAATCATACCGCTCATATAGTCGTGTACGGCGCCGCCCAGAATCGATCCGAATACAATCCATAAAAACACCACCGGGCCAAATACCGCGCCCATCAGCGCACCAAAAATCGGGCCTGTGCCCGCAATGTTTAATAGCTGTATCAAAAATACCCGCCACGTTTTCATCGGCACATAATCCACACCGTCCGGGTGGTCGACGGCCGGCGTCGTCCGTCCGTCGGGACGGAACACTTTTTCCGTCAGTTTCCCACACAGGAAATAGCCTCCGATGAGAAGGAGAATAGCACAATAAAATGTAATCATAAGTTTTTAATCCCCTCGTATAATAAATGTAGTAGTTTTTAGAGTTCCTCTCCAAGAACTATGGCATACTGTTTAAGATGCTGTGGATTGGTCTTTTTCTCCTACCGCTTGACGGTTTTAGAAAGGCTCCAGCCACAGACTCTTTGCAGTTTGTTAATCAGTTAGATACCGCACGATGGTTTATTTCGTACGAGGTTACAAGAGCATTGAGCCCCTGTGGGTCTTACAGTATCAAATATCTTTACAAAGGAGTTTTCTCTATGATTTTAGTCGGTATTGATGTTGCTAAGGACAAGCACGATTGTTTTATCTGCCATTCGCAAGGAGAAGCGCTTTGCAAAACTTTCTCTTTCCCAAACAGCATGGAAGGTTTCAATCACCTTTATGAAAAGATCAAATCCGTTTCTGATGATTTAAGTAAATTAAAAGTAGGGCTTGAAGCCACTGGACATTACTCAAGTCATATGTTTATGGCGGCGGTAAAACTTCTGTGAAGGGCGGCTGTGAAAACCGCCTTTTACCTTACTGCGTATTTCCGATTTTACCGATAAACCGGTAATAAATCTCTATCGGCATTACCTTTTCGCCGTCCTTGCCTGTCTGTTCGTGAATGACGATTTTTTCAATCAAGGTATTGAGCAGGACTGCGTCAAGCTCGGTTATCGGTGAATACTGCTCAATTAAATTGGCAAAATCCTGCGCAGATTTACTCTGCTGTGTAAACCTTGATAGACCCGTCTGGATTTCATTGTAACGCTCTTTCAGCTGCGTCCCCTCTTTTTCAAGGCTTGCAGACATTGCAGCATACCGTTCCTCCGAAATACGTTTGAAAACCTTGTCCTCATACAGGTTTTGCAGAATGACATCCAGCTCGTCAAGGCGCTGCCGGATTTTCTGCATTTCCTTTTGATACGAGGATTTTTCGCCGTTCCATTCGCTGTCGGACTGCCTTATCAAATGCGAGATATACCGTTCCTTATCCTCGCCCGATAACGCAATATGGCGGTTGATATCCTCCAAGACAATGGCTTTCAAATCGCTTGCGTTGATGGAATGCGCCGTGCAATACGGTTTGCTGCGTTTAACGTAGAGGTTGCATTGATATTTTGCCGTTTGGTTTATGTTGTGTTCTTTCTTGTAAACAATGCTTTTCCCGCACTCCCCACAAAAGAGTAGCCCCCGGAAAATGTTATCCGGATTCGGCTGCCGTTTTGGTTTCTTAACACAAATCCGCTTTTGAACGGTATAAAATGTTTCCTTGTCAACAAGCGGCTCGTGCGTGTTTTCTACCCGTATATGCTCGCTTTCCGGCCGCGGAACCAGCGTTTTGTCCTTAAAGGATTTTGAGGTGAATTTTTGACTTACCATATTGCCGATATATACCTCGTTTGAAAGTACATCTCTGACGGTTGTTTGAAACCAGCTGTACGGATATTTCACCTTTGTGTTTACCTTTAAAGCGCCATCTTTACTGCGGATATGGACGCCGGGCGTTGGTATCTGCTCATTTTTTAATACAACGGCAATCGCGCCGCAGGATTTGCCTTCAAGCGCCATTTGAAACATCCGCCTTACAATCGGCGCATGTTCATCGGGAATGAGCTTGTGCTTATCCTCCGGCGATTTTTTGTAACCATATGGAGCGCGCACCCCTGTAAATTCGCCTTTTAGCGCTTTCGTCTTATACGCTGACCGTATCTTCCGGCTGATGTCGCGCGCGTACCATTCGTTAGTTCACTTCGCATAAAGCATGACAAGCTCACAGGTCGATATGCCCGATGAAATTGTAGTAGATATTGACGTCCCGTTCCTCGTGGCCGTCTACCATGCGCTTTTCGCCGACCTCAATTTTCTGAATGAGGCGCACCAGCGTAGGCCGGTCAAGTTCTTCCAGATTGTAATAATCCTGCACCATGTCCAGCCATGTGTCCACAGACTGCTCATTCTCCCGGCTGGCGGCAAGCTGCTCCGTCAGCTCCCGGCGGCGCTCCTGCTTGGCCTTGCGCTCGGCCTCGTAGCCATTGAGAAGCTGGACGCAGAGGTTTTCTGGGATTTTGCCCAGCACCTTGTCCTCGTAGGCGGACTGTACCAGCCGGTCAAGCTCCGGCAGCCGCCGGTCGATAGCGCTCAGTTCCGCTTGTAGCGTTTTTGCTTTCTCACGGCCAGCGGACTCCTTCTGTGCCAGAAGTTTTTCCCGAATCTCGGCCCGGCCAAACTGCGCCCACATCGACTTGCTGCGGATGTCCAGCAGCACCACATGAGCCAGCGCCTTTTGGTTGATGTAGTGGGAAGAACAGGCGTCTTTGCCGCCCGAAGCGTACCGGTTGCAGACATACGCCTTGTACTCCGGCTCCTTGCCGCTGGTTTTCTTCCGGTAGTCCCGCATATACCGCATGGAGGCCCCGCAGTCCATGCACCGCAGCAGTCCGGCGAACAGCGAAACGCTGCCGCTCTTGCCGCTGCGCCCTCTGGACGGATGGTTGTCCATCCGCTGTACCGCGTCCCATACATTCTGCGAGATCAGCGGCTCGTGGGTGTTCTCTACCCTGATCCACTCGCTTTGCGGTTTGCTAACCTGCTTGTGGTTCTTGTAGGAGACGGTGCCCGTCTTATTCTGTACCATGTGGCCGAGATACACCTCGTTGCGGAGGATGGTTTTCACCGTCACATCGTTCCAGCACTCCGTCTCGCCCCGGCGATTCTCCCGCCCTTCGGCCATGTAGTAGAAGCTTCTGGGCGAGGGGACTTTTTCGGCGTTGAGAATCAGAGCGATCTTGCGGAAACCGTTGCCCTGCAACCGCAGATCGAAGATACGCCGCACCACCGGAGCGGTCACCGGGTCGATCTCCAAGATGTGCTTGTCCGCCGCGCTTTTCCGGTAGCCGAGGGGCGCATAGCAGCCCACATATTTCCCCGCCTTGAAGGTGGACAGCTTGACCGCCTTGATTTTGTTGCTGGTGTCCCGCGCATAGAGGTCGTTCATGACATTTTTCAGAATGACCAGCATTTCATTGTTCTTGCGGATGGTGTCCACTCCATCGTTCAGGGCAATGAAACGGCATCCGAGGGACGGAAAAATGAAGTCGGTATATTTGCCCGCCTCGATGTAATCACGACCGAGCCTACTTAGGTCTTTGGTTAGTACCAAATTGATCTTGTGGTCGGTCGCGTCCTGCACCAGTCGGTTGAACCCCGGACGGTCGAAGGTTGTCCCTGAGACCCCATCGTCGCAGTAGTAGTCATAGAGCGTCCAGCCCTGTTCCCGCACATACCGGGCGAGCATTTCCTTCTGATTTTCGATTGACACAGACTCACCGGCGCGTTCATCGTCCCGGCTCAGTCTGGCATAGATTCCAACACTGTATTGTTCCTGCATTTTCTTCTTTAACCTCCCGAAATGCAGTGCGTATCACAATCAGAAATCCTGATTGTATTATACCACTGCGGCGCTGATGATTCCACTGGGCAAAGTGCCGGGATTCACTTCACCCGTTCGATTGCTTCAATCGTCAATGCATCCAGCAGGTCGCACATCTCCAGATCCCCTACAAAAAAGCTCTGGACATGGTAGATGGTCCCGTCCTCCGTGAGCATATCCGCATGGTCGGGGACCGGCAATCTTTTAGGACGGGACGGCAAGACATCCATGTTCTGTTTCTTCTGATTTTTCATATTCGCATTTCCTCCGTATTCGCCGTGTGTGGCACAGCAGCCCGCCGCAGTCAAGGAACCGGCTTCGCCTCGCTGCGCGTCCTTGACAGCGGCGTTCTGCCGTGCAGGTGAGTAACCAAGGCGGCAAGGCCGCCCTTTGTCAAAAAGGCTTTGACTGGTTCTAATTCTGATTACATGGCACGCTCCTTCCCGCTGGCGGGGAGGGCGGACGGAGGAAACGAAAAGAGCCGCATGACGGTAAAAAAATCTTCCCATACCGACTACACAGAAACCCATGCGGATTTCTGCGTTCATGCGGCATTAGGAAGACTTCGCTTCGTCAGCGGCTCCACAGCACAGCTACTTTATTTGGTTGTTTTCAGTATATCAGGAACAGGTGTTCGAGTCAAGATTCCAAACGAAAAAAGTGTTCGTGTCCGCGCAAAATCTACGGTGACAATGGCGCAGGATTGGAATTTGAGAGAACAGGCCAGCTAAGAAAGTCAAGAGTTTTTTGAAAAAAAGCAAGAAAAATTTTTGC
>CBCTZG010000031.1:0-32651 GCA_965151315.1 uncultured Clostridia bacterium | reverse complement strand
ATAAAGACATTCCAGCTCGTTTCGGTTAAACTGGTATTTTCTGTCGCAGAACTGGCAAGTCAGCTCTGCTTCCCCCTGTTCCTGGATCAGTGATTCCAGCTCCGCTTTGCCAATAGAGACCAGTGCCCGTTCCATCCGTTCCCGGGAGCATTTGCATTCATATACCGGCGCAATCCCTTTGTTTTCCATAACCATATCAAAGCCATCCGTTAAATAAAACAAGATATCCTCTGGCGTCATGCCCTTTTCTAACAGCGCCGTAACCGGCTCTGCCGTATGCATCCGTTCTTCCAGGCAGGCCGCCATCTTCTCCGTGGCCTCCGGCATCAGCTGCAGCATAAATCCCCCGGCGCAGATGGCCTTATTGTCTGTACCCACCAGCACACCCAGCCCGATGGCTGTGGGGATCTGCTCGCTGGAAGCGAAATAATAGGTCATATCCTCCGCAATCTCCCCGGTGACAATGGGGACCTGTCCGATATAAGGCTCCTTCATGCCCAGATCCCGGACAACACTCAGGGTCCCTTTACCCACGGCGCCCCCCACATCCAGCTTTCCCCTGCTATTTAAGGGAAGCTCCACATACGGGTTTTCCACATATCCCCGTACATGGGCGCGGCTGTCCGTAACCGCCACAATTCTGCCTAACGGGCCATCCCCCTTAAACTGAATGGTAGCCGTGTCGGTTTCATTTTTCATATCAGCGCCCATAATGGCGGCGATCGTCAAAGTCCTGCCCAGGGCCGCCGTCGCTACCGGATAGGTATGGTGGATCTCCTGGGCCCGGTTGACCAGGTCCGTAGTCACCGCCACAAAAATCCGGATCCCGCCGTCGATACTGTTTCCTCTGATTAACTGGTCTGCCACGAAGCTTCTCCTCTCGTTAATAAATTCGAACCATTACATAAACCGCACTCAGTACGTCTACATCCATATCCTTCGACCGGACTTCCGCCTGGAGCCGGTGTTCCCCGCTGGACAAGCCATCCAGCCGCAAAACCGCTTCAATATTATCCATATTCAGCTTATCCTCAGGTCCTCTGACCTGCACAGACACAATCTGGGGTGTGATATCATAGGCCAGGTTTTCCGGATTTTCCACCTGAACCGGTATATCAATGGATTTTATCGTCTTCCTCCGGACCTCCGCCTTCATTTCCAGCGTCAGGCTTTCCGCAGGGATATAGACGCCCTCCGGCGCGGTAAGCTGGATCGTATAGGTGTCCTGGTTTTCCTCCACAGGCCCTGAAAATTCTACTGAAATCTTTTCCGGGGCTGTGCCGCCCGCCGGGATGCCGACGTCGATCTGTTCCTGGGAAAGGGACTGGATATGGATGCTGAACTGCTCGGTCAGTGTCCGCGGGAACGTGACCTCTACCGGCACCGTCTGCCGTGCCAATACCCGGTTTGCCACTGTTACTACTTCATCCGCTACGGCGATTTCATTGACTGTATTGACTTCGTTTCCTTGGCTGTCAGCTAAGATATAGCTGTATTTCTGTTCTACGTCCTGTTTCATGGTGGTAATATCCACAGAAATTAAAGCTTCGCTGATCTGTTCAATATCTGAGCCAGCGCCGCTGACGACGATTGTTTCCTGTGCCGGCAAGGACTGGACAATCTGTTCCTTGTTATTTTCGCCGCCAATCTGCACAACCTTTACCGGAACCTCTTTTGTTTCCACGCTTTCAACCGTTACCGCCACTGTAGCCGTTTTCCGCTTGGTAATATACAAATTATTGGATGGCATGTTGTAGGTTACCGGCAGCTTGTACTGGCCCGGCTCCGCAATCTCCCGCAGATCCACAGAAGCCGTGGTTTCTTTCAACGCCTCCATCAATTCGTTCCGACTTCCCCGCACCACCACCGATGCCTCCGGGATCGACGCCTTATCCACCAAAATCATGCCTGCCTCAAATAGCTGGCTTTCTCCTTGGAACTGGATCGGAATATCATTGATCGCCACCTCCCGGGAGGGATTTTCCGTATACACGATCACAAACCAGATGATCACTGCAATCAGCACTGACAAAATCTGCAAAAGAAGCTTATGCTCTATTTTTTTTGTTTTATTCATTTCTGCGCCCCCTTCCAGAATTTGATCCTATCAAAATCGGATGTCTCCTGGGGCTTAAGTGCTTTTCCCAGCGCTTTTTTTAAGGAATCCTCCATCAGGTTCCGGGTCAGGGTGCCGTTTAAGGCAATGGATATTTTCCCGGTTTCCTCACTGACCACCACCACCATGGCGTCTGAAACCTCAGAAAGTCCGATCGCTGCCCGGTGGCGCGTCCCCAATTCCCGGGACAGGTTCAGATTAGATGTCAGCGGCAGAAGGCAGCCGGCTGTATGAATCTTATTTTCCCGAATAATCATGGCCCCGTCATGCAACGGCGTATTGGGCACAAAAATATTCTCAATCAAAGCCGCGCTGACATCCGCATTTACCAGCGTCCCTGTGGTGACAATATCCCCCAGCTTTGTTTCCCGTTCCATAACAATCAAAGCGCCGGTCCTGGTTTTGGACATATTCACCGCCGCAGCGGCCACTTCGGCAATGGTTTTATCGGTAGCTCCAAAATCCTGGGAATTCGTAAAATCAATTAGCTTTCCGGCCTTAGAACGGCCCAGCCGCTCCAGCATGCTTCGAAGCTCCGGCTGGAAAATGACAATTACCGCGAACATGCCGACCTGCATAGCGTTGCGCAGGATATAATTCAGAGACGTAAAATGCAGCCAGGCGCTGAGCTGCAGGACAATGAACAGAATCGCGATTCCCTTGACCAGCTGGATCGCCCGGGTTTCCTTAATAATTTTCAGAAGCTGATAGATCAAAACCGCCACGATGGCAATGTCAATCAGGTCGGTCACCCGCAAAAGCTGGATAAACCTGGTAATATAATCCAAAACGCTGTCCATCTTCCTCATCTCCCTTTGCCGCTGGCGTATTCTCTCTCTATTATACTATATTTTTTCTCTTGTTTCCAGTAATTTTTGATATTTCTTGAATTTTTATTGTTCTTTTCAACAAAGTGTGCTATAATACAGATATATTGTATACATTCTATAAAAACTGCCGTCTGTCGGCGGTGAATTCAGGAGGTACATATGAAAAAGAAAATTTTATGTTTTGTGGCAAGTCTGGCAATAGCGCTTTCATCCACTTTGGTTTCCTGGGCCGCAGAAGCGGCGCCGTCCGTCCATGTAGACAACCGCGCCATCTTCTTTGCGGATCAGGGGCCAATCCTGTTAGAGGAAGAAGCCCGGGTTCTGGTACCGGCCAGAGGCGTATTTGAGGCTATGGACGCCAAGGTAAAGTGGGATCAGGAAAAAAAGACTGTCACCGTAGACGCGTACAACAACATCATCCGCGTTGTCCTGCGGATTGACGATCCCGTTATGGACGTTTATACCTTCACCAGCCTGACCCATGCGGATAAAGAGCAGCTAACCTTAGACGCAAAGCCCCAGCTGATGAATGACCGGACTATGATCCCCCTGCGGGCGGTTTCTGAATCCTTAGAAGCGTCTGTCGAATGGGTGGAAGAGGAACGGCTGGTGGATATCACTACCGCCCAGTATACAAAATATGTCGCCGCCCAGGAGGAGACCAGCGGTACAGCCTACGATGCCAAAACGGCGCTCCCGAACATTTATCTGACGGCAGATACGGATACAGTAAAGGCAGGCGATACTGTATCCGTCAACGTCTGTATTGGGAACGCAGCGGCTCTTGGCGAGAATATTCTCTACAGAGGCTTAACCGCCGGCATTTTCTATGATGCCGAGCAGTTCGCCTGCGGCGCCTATACTCCGGTAATCGACGGCGCCGGCACAGACCCGACATTAGGCGGCGCAAACCCGGCCTTTAAAGATAATTCCGTGAAGTTTACGTTTATCCTTGACCCGACGAAAAGCTATCCGTTAAACGACGGCGTAATCGCTAAAATCGAATTCCAGGCAAAAAAAGACGGCCCGGCCCAGTTCACCCTATCCGACCGGATTACGGATTTAGGTGAAGATACCATGATCTTGATTTCTAAAGACGGCAAAGACTTCGGCATCTCCGCCGCAGATGAGCTATATATCAATACCGTGCCTTTAGAACTCAAATAAAAAATTTATGACAAAACGCCTTTTAACCAAGGCGTTTTTGTTCGATTGGAGCGAAAAAACAAATGGAAAATACCCCGCTTGCGTTTCGTACGCACATTACAATTTTCGGAAATACTAACGCTGGGAAATCCGCATTATTCAATAAGCTGTTAGGCCAGGAGCTAGCTATTGTTTCCCCAGTTTCGGGCACCACCACCGATCCGGTCACCAAGGCCGCAGAGCTTCTGCCCTACGGTCCTGTGGCGCTGACAGATACCGCCGGCCTGGGGGACAAATCAGAAATTGGCGAGGCCCGGATGGAAAAGACAAGAAAGCTGCTCCAGCGGACAGACTTCGCCATCTATGCCGCCGACGGCACCGCCTTTGATCCAGCGGCTTACCAGGCCGCCTGTCAGGAATTTGACGCAATGCATATTCCCCATCTGCTGGTCTTTACCAAGGCAGATCTACCCGGCCAGACCAGCTTGTATCCTGACGCTCCCCGGGTTTCTATACAGAACGACGCTTCCGTGGCCCGTCTGCGGGAACGGTTGCTGGCAGAGCTGGATAAAATCAAGCCCCAGGAAGAAACCATGATTGGCAATCTGCTGCCTGCCGGCAGCACGGTGCTTCTCATCATTCCTATTGATTCCGAGGCGCCCAAGGGCCGGCTGATTCTACCCCAGGTACAGCTGCTGCGGGATTGCTTAGATCACGGCATGCAGTGCGTCGTCTGCCGGGATACAGAACTGGCGGCCACGCTGGCTGCCCAGCCAAAGATCGACCTGGCAGTGACCGATTCACAGATTTTTGCCTTTGCCGCGCAGCTTGTTCCGCCAGAGATCAAGCTGACCTCCTTTTCCATGCTCATGGCCAACATGAAATGCGGTTTAGAGGCCTTGATCCAAGGGACCGCGGCTATCAGCCAGCTGCAGGACGGCTCCCGGGTCCTCATGGCAGAGGCCTGCACACACAACGCTTCCCATGAGGATATCGGCCGGGTAAAAATTCCCGCTATCCTGAAAAAGCGGACAGGGAAAAACCTGCAATTTGATTTTTACGCCCACCACGATTTTCCTGCCGATTTGTCCCAGTACGACCTGGTCGTCCACTGCGGCGGCTGCATGATCAACAGCCGGTCTATGGAAAACCGGGTGGAATTTTGCCGCAAGGCCGGGGTACCCATCACGAACTATGGCGTAGTTTTGGCCTATGCCGCAGGGATTCTGGATCGGGCTAAGGAAATTTTTTTACAGTAGAAAGCACACAAAAACCGGCATACCCATGGTATGCCGGTTTTCAATTGTTTATTTCTGCGCGGGTTCTTTTGTTTTCTTTGCCTGCCGGATCTCGTCCAGCGTAATATTGATATTGTGGTCGATGGGTTTCCATTCGATTTTCTTAAACAGAGCCACCAGCGAAATCGGGATATAGGTAAAGAGGAATATGGGGAATGTAAATAAGTATGCTATCTTCTTTACCGTGGAGCAATTGATATTATTCCATTCCGTAATGCAGGTGATACCGCCTACAGCCAGCAGCACCAGATAAGCGTTGCGCACCGTTTCCACCGCATACCGGGCCAGAAGCTCCACATTCCCCCCGGCAAACAGGCCAACGATCAGCGCCCCGATATTCACCAGCACCAACAGCATCAAAAGGATCACCGCCGGCATAATCGTCATCGTCATATCAAAGCAGGAAAAAAAGTTTTTCTTCTGGAAACAGCCTAAAAACAACTTTTTCCCATAATGCTGGAATACCTGCAAATATCCCTTTGCCCAGCGCAGCCGCTGCCGCCAGGATGTGGCAAAGGTCACTGGCTGCTCATCATAAATCACAGCCTTATCACAATACCCAATCTTTTCCCCTTGGATACAGCTGTCAATCGTAAACTCAATATCCTCTGTCAGCAGGAAATAATGCCAGCCGCCGTTTTTAGCCACCACTTCCTCGCTGACCAAAAAGCCCGTACCGGACACAGCACAGCTTGTATTCAGAATCATCCGGGAATTATTCAGGTATTTTGCCTCCCGCAAAAACCATAAGGAATATCCGGCGGAAATCCAGTTCGTCCCATAGTTTTTAGAATTCCGGTAGCAGGTAATGATCTTATAGCCGTTGGAAAACGTCTTGTTCATTTCATAAATATAGTTTTCATCCAACAGGTTATCCGCGTCAAAAATGAAATAACCATCATAGGACTTATCCGCGTTTTTGGTCCGTACCAGATCAAACAAATACTCCAGCGCGAACCCTTTCCCCCGTTTTTCCTGGTCAAAGCGCTCGTATACAAAAGCACCGGCCTCCCGGGCCACCTGGGCGGTTCGATCCGTACAATTGTCCGCCACCACGTACACGTCCACCAGCTCCGCCGGATAATTCTGCGCCTTGACGCTTTGGATCAGCTGGGCGATTACGCTCTGCTCATTCCGCGCGGAAATCATGACAGCAAACCGGTGATATGTAAATTCTGAGTAGATTTTCGGCTTTTTTATCAGTGCAATACAAATATAAACGTACTGGTAAAGATAACAAATCGTGAACAAAAACGCGATTAAGTAATTAACCCGAATCAATGTTTCCATTATTTTCTACCTTCATCATTATATTTTCTTGTTTGTAATTTACATTACGCTTTATCATACCATACAATCTTGATAATTGCAATACTTTTTTGCCAAATTTACTAAAATTAGCCCATTCAATATATCCAATCTGTCAAAAAAGCTCTTGTTTTGTTATGAATCCATAAAATCTGTGTAAAATTTGCCCATTACAACTTTCCTACAAATCCATAACACGGTTGAAAGCGCCTTTAAATTCATGTTATAATAAATTTAAAATGAAAATATGGGAGGTATTGATCATGAAAAAGCTTCTTTTTACGTTTCTGTTGGCCATCGCATTTCTTGGCCCCGCCGCGCTGGCCAGTCCCCTCCTCCCCCAGGATCTGGTATTCATCCCGGCCGGAGGCGGGAAATATATCTACTGTAACAACAGCGAGGGCATTACAAACAGCGACCTGGCCGACGACACCTACGGCGCCCCTGCCTGCATTATGAACAATGAAAATTTAGGGCCGGACAAATATGTTTTGTATCTGTCCCATTTCAACCGCACCACCCGCACCGACGGCAACGGCAATGTCTTGGGCGGCTATGATATTGAGCTGGATGCCGCGGTCACCGCCCGGGAGGACTGCGTGATCCGAATCGGCCGCCGGGCCTTCGAGGTGCCGCAAGACACCGTCTATTATCAAGATGGAAGCCGAACCTGCATAGAAGATGACTGGTCTTCCCTATACAGCTGTGCCGACTTAATGAATGAACCGATCTATAAGCTGCACAGTGACGCCGTTTATACGCCAGCAGACCAGGCGCCGGTGACCCTAGAGCTCCCCGCAGGGGAAACCCGTTTTCTCAGCGCGTATATTGAAAATTATGCGCCCGTTCCATATCCCAAGCATGTTTTCCTGGCTGCGAATCTGGAGATCCTATCTGGAGCCGCAGATCTGGATGTGATTGCCTTCAACAGCAATACCAGCCAGATGGGCCGGGAGACCTACCGGGAAAAAGCTGCCTTTGGGACGTACAAGCGGGACAGAACCCAAAAAGGCGTAGCGGACACCCTGCCCCAGGTAAACACAGAGCTTGCCTATACCATCGACGATTCCATTTCCGACGGTACCAAACTGCCGGTGACTATTTACAACCAGTTTGTGCCGGAGGGCAATGTTACGGAAGAATGGTGCACCAACTTGAATCCCCAGGATGATACCTATGTCCGGCGGATCACCGCGGAATCGGATCTTTTAACTTACCGCTACAAGGATCCCAGTAAGCTTTCCTTTTACGGTTCGGCTGTACCTGAGACACAACGGGACGATATATGGGTTTTTGACGCCTTTCACAGCGATACCAAGGAATATCCGGGGGCGGTGTCTGGATATACGGCGGAGGACTACATACCAAATTATCCCCTGACCACTGACCGGGATAATCTGGGCTACGGCTGCAGCATGGGCAATTACGGCGTAGCTGTCCGGTATCATCTCCGCATTGCCAATCAAGGCGCCCAAGACCGGTATTTGGATTATGTGGCTACGACCACGGCAAATCTCATTGTCCGTGTGCTGGATGAAAACGGGAATACCTGTTCCCCAGTTCTCGCCAAAGGCCTGACAGCGGAGCAGACCACGGATACTTTGGCAAGCGTTCGTCTCCCCGCTGGGAAAACCACGGCTTTTACCATTGAGATGACCCTGCCGGTCCAGTGCTACGGCGGGCCCCGGCAGTCCTTTGTGATCCGCGATCAGGAAACCCCGCCTGTCTTTACCCAGAGTAATCTGCAAAAAGCGGTTATCTTGTATAAGCAGCCCCCGGAGGTCGCTGCGCTGCTTGACAGCGCCGACAGCTACACCCGGTCGGTATTCAGCGGCAGCCTGGACAATTACAAGATCGTTCCAACGGCCGGTGGCTACGCTGCGTTCCGGGACGCCGTTTCCGGCCAGCCCAATTACTATGCATATGTTTGGGATAAGCTGAATCGGCTGTATCTGCTGGACAAGAACTTTTGCATCACCCAAGAATACGTCCTGCCCAGGCCGGCGATAGAGCTTTCCGCCGTACTGGATCAGGTTTACGTCAAGCTGGCCGGCGGCCAGCGGATGCAGACAGACGGCAGCCAGCCGCCGGTATCCATCGGTCCCGGCGAACTGCCCCGGGGCGGCCCCAAAACAATTGTGGAGATGATTGACGGGGACGTATGCTGCTCCTTTGACGGCAAAACCTTTTACCCGGTTGTGTATCAGGGGAGTCCGCCGCCTTATGTGGAATATACAGACGGAGTGTTCTATGTTTATACAGACAACATCCGCTGGTCCCTTGATGGTATATATTGGTTCGATGCATCGTCCGCGGCCGCATACCCAGCGGATACCATCCGCAACCCGGCTTTTGTCCAAATCGGCGGCAAGCTGTTGGGTTTTGACCGGCTGCCCCGGCTGATCGACGACCGGATGGCCGTACCCATGCGGTTTATTTTTGAAACCTTTGGGCTGGACGTCCAGTGGGATCCGGCAGACAATACCGCCACTGTAAAGAAGGACGGCGCCGTCATTGCCTTCCGCTCCATGGACAAGATCGCCTGGGTCAACGGCGTGCCGGTGGAAATGGACATCCCCATGTATAACGACGACGGCCGGCTGCTGGTTCCCATCCGCTTCCTGGCGGAAAACCTGGGCTACCGTGTAGACTGGGATCCGGAAAACCGGATCGCCAATATCGCGCTGCCAGCGGAAGCGGCGGCGCAATGCGTTTAAACTGTAAACCATATCTCCACTGCAGACCCTGGAATTGTCTGGAATTTTATACCCTGGATTCTCCAGCCCGCTTATCCGCCGCCGGCGTCCGGCTGGTTTTAAATCCCGGCAGACAATGGTTTATCGCAGGCTTCCCAGACAGGATGATCCGTCGGTTAACCCAGACAACAGGAATCGGGAATCGCAGAAACCAGCAAAGCCTCGTCCCCAAGGAAGCCCGCCAAAATCCTGAACTGGCTTTCATGTCTTGAACGGCGGCTATACCAATTTCGCAAAGGCAACCCGCAAAAAGTCATCTTCGAAGAATAACGAAAACCGGTATCCCGAAGCTTTCCGGATACCGGTTTTTAATTTTATTGTATGTGCTTCCGAATTACCGCCGACCAATTTTCAGCGATCTCCGCCACACCTGCAATGCTGGGATGGACAAGATCCTCAGATACATGCTTGATCGTTGTCAACAGCGCTTTCCCTGGGGTATGGATCATTTTCCCGGCATGCTTTTTCACAATGCTCCGGAATTGCTCTGCTTTTTCCCGTTTATCATTCCGGTCATACATACTGGTAAAAATATCCGTACAGAAAATCGGCCGGCTGTCCTGATTCAGAATCCGGCAAAACTCCGCTACCCGGGCTTCAAATTCTTCCGGGGTAAATGCTTCCAGCATGTTCACCCCCATCTCCACTGTGGCAAAATCCCATTTTTGATCCTGGTGGATATATTCCGCCACCGCCGGCTCCATATGCGCACTGCCGGCAAAGCCCAAATTCCGGCAGTCCACTCCCAGTTTCGCCGCGATCTGCCGTGGATAGGCATAGGGCGCCGCCAGAGCAAGGCTGCCATGGGTAATGGACGAGCCGTAGGCCAGATAGGTTTTCGAGGGCAGATCCTCTGGTCTGGGCGGCTCGATATCCCCTTGGACGTCTACAAAAATACATTTGCAGTATGGCAGGACTATGCGAATGACCGCCGGCGAAAATGGGAGCCCAAATTCCCGCCGAATTTTTTCCAGCTCTTCTATACAGCCGGATTGAGACAGCCGAATTTCCGTATTCAAATATGATCCGGGAAGATGTCACCCATCCGCCCTGCATGGAACCATAATATATATATGCGACCTGGGCCTCCGCCGCCGCTTCCGCCCGGAGGGTGACCGCCGCTTCCCCGCTGTTGATTCGAAACCGCAGCTCCGCGCCGGTAGCGTACAGGGACGTCCGTTCCCGGGCCTCCTGATCGAACCCTGCCCGGACTGCCGCCGGCAGCCTTGCCAATAGATATCCGCCATCGGGATGGGGAACCAAATCTTGTACATTATGAAAATCAATATTTTTGTAAATCATTTTCCTCTCTCCTGGTATTTTATTTTCTCATCAGTATATCACGCCCGGGCTCATTTGTCCACTAACCGCATTGCCCTGCGCGGTCCTTTAACCCTCTACAGCGCGGCAAGGGCCGGATAAATCGGCTTGACCGCCGGGTACACCGACCGGTATACCTGATACACCCGGTCGTATTCCGCAATGTGCGCAGGCGCCTGTGTTTCGTCCTGACGGATCAACAGATCGCAGGCCTCCTCTACTGTTGGATACAGCCCGGCGGCTACGCCGGCCAAAATCGCCGCGCCCAGTACGCCGCCCTCTCCCGCCTCCAATGTTTTCACCGGCATGGCAAAACAGCCGGCCAGAATCTCACGCCAAATCCGGCTTTTCGCGCCGCCGCCGCAGACAAGCATATCTGCAAGCGGTAAACCAGCCTCCCGGAGGATCTCCAGGCAGTCCCGGAGGGAATAGGAAACGCCTTCCACGATTGCCCGCAAAAAGTGCTGCTTTTCATGCATCGCGGACATGCCAAAAAATATCCCCCGGGCGGATTCATCCAGATGGGGCGCCCGTTCCCCCATCAGATAGGGCATATACAAAAGCCGCTCCGCACCAATGGGCACCTGCTCGATCATGTCGTCAATTTCCCGATAGGTAAGGGTGGGTGCGAAATTTTCCCGGAACCATTTCAGGGAAAGCCCCGCCGCCTGGGTGACGCCCATCACATGCCATTTTCCCGGCACAGCGCTGCAAAAGGTATGGACCCTGCCCAGCTTGTCAGTAACCATCCCGTCCGTATGCGCAAACACCACACCACTGGTGCCTATGGTGGTAAACGCTTTACCGGCCCGGACTACACCGCAGCCCACCGCTGCGCAGGCGTTGTCGCCGCCGCCTCCGGCTACAGGGATCCCATGATAATAGCCGGTAACCTCCGCGCTTTCATAAACCTTGGGCAGAAGCGCCGGATCAATTTGCAGCCTTTCCAGAATCTCCGCAGACCAGCGCCGATTTTGGATATCCAAAAGCAACATGCCGCTGGCGTCGGAAACATCCGTAGCAAATTCTCCGGTCAGCTTGTATCGAATGTAATCCTTCGGCAACAGGATATGCCGGCACCGTTGATAATTTTCCGGCTCATGCTCCCGTACCCACAAAATTTTCGGCGCAGTAAAACCAGGCAGGGCTGGATTGGCAGCAAGAGCAATGAGCCGTTCCTTACCCACCAGATCTGTAATTTCATCGCACTGGGCCTTGGTCCGCTGATCGCACCAAAGAATAGCCGGCCGGATCACTTCTCCCGCCGCATCCAGCATGACCAGGCCGTGCATCTGCCCAGAAAGCCCGATCCCCGCTACGTTCTCTGTTCCGATCTCCGTCAGGCAGGCCTGCACCGCCTGCCACCAGTCCTCTGGATTTTGTTCAGCCCAGCCGTTTCGCGGCTGCGCCATAGGATATTCTACGGTATGAGATCGCACAGCCTTTCCCGCTTCGTCAAATAAAACCGCTTTGGTTGCGGATGTCCCAATATCAATTCCAATCAAATACTGCATAAATTCACCATCCATATCAATTTTTATTTACCTTTTTATTGAGCTTTTATTGGGCTGCCTGGCCGGCTTGTTCCGGGCATAGGCCCAAAAATTCCAGGAACCGCTCTCCAAACCAGCGCTGGGTCTGGCCCAAATAATGGATATTATCCGGCGCAAAAATCCCTAAATTCGGGTGCGATGCGTCCCAAAGAGGCGACCGCGTACAATCGACCAGATAACAGGGTGCGTACTTTTGGGTATACGCCGCAAATATCTGGTTGACCATTTCAATGCCAGATATGCAGGCGGTTTCATTCCGATAAAACAGCAGCTTATACAGGAATAACGGGCAAGCAAACCCTACCGCCGCCAGGATACTGTCAAAAAAGCGATCGTAAATCCGGCGGAAGCTCGGCAGACTGCTGTAAGGCTGATCTGTGTCGCTTTCACTGCCGATCCAGTGAAACCCAATCGCAATGGGCTTTTGGTATCTGGCCCGCAGATCCTTTTCAACTGCCGGTAAGACATGCATGGCCAGCGGATACAGGGGGCCGTCAGCCTCAGCCGGCAGCTCCATATTCCAAAGGCCGTTTAAAATCCCCTGGCCGCCGATGGAAATCTGCACAATATACAAATCCGGCAGCTGCTCTCCCTGTGCGATCCGCGTCTCCCAGGTTTTGGCAATATACCAGCCCAGCGTACAGGTATTATCCTGATGCTCTCCCAAATTATTATACTGGGAAGTATACTGCCGCCACACTATGCTGGGATCTGCCAAATTTTTGCTGATCCGCGGATCCAGGGTAAACACATGCTTGCAGCCATGGTTGATAGCTTCTGCGCCCATTAACGTCTGCCCATGTGCGTGGGCGTTGGACTGGCCGCAGATATAGACAACCGCGGCATCCCCGTCTTTTAAGCTGATCTGTTCCCAACCCATGCTTTCCCTCCTGTCCATTTTTTACTATTATATCACGATCCGTTTCCGCTTTCAATCCATTTTCATGTTTTGAAAGGATTTGTTTTGCATATCCATTTTCATACCAAAAAACAGCGGAGCCGCGACTCTGCTGTTTGTACGCATTTTTTGATATTCTGTCTGCATCCCGCCCGGCGACGTGGCCGGCCAAGGCGAAAGCGCATGGTATCAATAGGCTATGCTGATCCAATATTCTCCTACTTTTTTTGACGCGATTGTCTCATTTTGGATACAATGCCGGATGTCCCCATGGGCGATTCCCGTACCATGCAGCTTCAATACCGCTTCCTTCTGTGTCCACAGTCTGGTAAACTCCGATGCCTGGTCCGAGCTATCCAAAATCTGCCGCAGCTCCCCTTCCGTACAGACCCGTTCCAGTAAAGCCGGCCGGCGGGCCTCAATCGTCTGTATATCAATACCGACGGGCCTGTCACTGACAGCGCAGACAACAGCGCGGCCGGAATGGCTGATATTAAAATGGACATCCGGATACCCCGCCAGATGCGGTTTCCCATATGATCCATATGTGAATTTTTGCGCCGCGGCAGGGATCCCAAAGGTTTCCCGCACCGCGACCCTGGCGAGAATGTCGCCCAGCAGCAGGATATCTGCCTTTTGCCTGGTTCTTTGTTTTAAAATACGTTCCCGTTTTTCCGGCGCTGTAAAATTTAATAATTTTCTGGCAATGTATTCTGGTATTTCCGTTTTCATTCGTGTCATGAATATTTTTTCCATAATCCTCAGTCTCTCGTCTCGCTGCAAGTGTTCCATCCTACCCGATTGGAGCCGCTTTGATTTGTTTTCCCGGAGCTGTTATGATTATATCAAAAATGCCGCTGTATTACAATACGAACTTTAAAATAAATCTGCTGTTTCAGTATGGCCTTCATACGAAAATGCTGCTACCAGTGATGCATCATCCTTTGGTAGTCCTGCTTGATTTTGGCAAGCTGCTTTTGGTTTTTTGCCGTCAGCTCTCCGTGATAGGCTTCCAGGCTTTTTAAGTACTTTTCAAATTTATTGATTTTTCCCTGTTTAGTCTTCATCTGGTCCATCTCGTCACAGGTCTTTTCATATGTCCTTTGTAAAAATGCTCCGGTAATCCGATCCCGTGCCGCTTCCGCTTTACCGAGAGCCGCGCGGCGATGCTGGTTTTCCAATAGCTTCAGCAAAAGCGCATACTTTGTAAAATAGATCCTTGGATTCATGGTATGGTGGATATGGTATATGCATTCCCCAATCAGCTTTGCTTCCCGTTTTTCGGCCGGCACAGCGCTTATGCTTTCATCTGCCCGCATATTGCAGTACTCCCCTCCCCATTATACATGCATTTTTGTTGTCCTGTCCCGAAAATTGCTGAATAATTCGATATATTCAACAATGTGCTTCTGTTCCTCTTCCGATAGGCGTTTCATCTTCACAATGGCAGTATTTGTGTATATACTGTTATGCTCTTCTAAATCAGGCTGCAGGATCGAGTCCAGCGAAACCGCCAGGGCTTCGGCCACCTTTCTGTAAAAATCCAGGGATGGCTTTCGGTGTCCGTTTTCCACACCAGAAATATACTTTTGCGAAGAATCAATTTTTTCCGCAAGCTCTTCCTGTGTCATTCCACTTTTCAATCTAAGCGCCCGGATCTGCTCACCAGCTTTTTTATGCATGATCACTTCACCTCTGGTATATATTAGCAAATTTACAATTTATTGAAAACATTTTGTCTGGGATATTTTTATCGCTTAGATTGGATATATTTAGGCGTTGAATGCTCTTGAACGTCAAAAGCCAAAAGCAATTTTTCGCAGCCATGCTTGCTTCGCGGCTATGCCCCTGCAGCGCAGGCATAACGCTGCCGTGTTACCAGCTTTTCATGATTTGTGTCTTCTCGCAGAACATCATTTTTAGAAAGCTAAGCCATGTCTAAAATACGACCGTATATTTTTTCTCTGCCGCATCGTGATTGAAATACGTCACACAAAAAAGATACAGCCAATGCTGTATCTTTTTTATATCTTTTCTTATATGTTTTCGGCGAAAAGGTTCCCGTCTTTTTTCTCCATCAGATAACCCTGTGTCAGGCGCCGTTCCCTGCCGCCCATCTCTCGAGGCTTTGTAAAAACAAACAGGGCCCGCATCTGATTATATCCTTATTTTTTCTCGATCCCATAAAATTCGATATGCCGCAGGATATCTTCAAACTCAATATACCCTTTCCCCTCCAGCACCTTTAGATAGGGGACGTTAAAGGCAATGTACTGGTCATAGGTGAGATAATCCGAAACCACACTATAGTCGTAAAGGCCGTATTTTTCGATATCCGCCTGCATTTTCGCTTCATCATATTTCATATTGCCGCCGATTTCAAAATAGTCATACCAATGTTCCTGGGGCGGGGCCGTAACTGTCAAGAGGCCGTTTGCAACACAATTGTTATGCTGTGCCGTCAGGATTGAATAACAGCCTACAGTTTCTTCCGTAATTTCGCAGCCGGTCAGCCTTGCAGTGGTATTGACATAGTTCCCGTTTCCATCCGCAGCGGTTTTGACAAAGCTATGCCCGATATAGGAACCAACCGTTGACTCGTCAATATACACGTAGTCATTGGCCGCAATATCAAATAAGTCGTGGTGTGTAATCAGCCGTAAAACCGTGCCGTCGTCAAATTGAAGGTTCATAACGCGATAGCTGTCCGTCCCGTAATTCAAAATCAGGGACGGTTTTGCGGCGGTATATTCCCCGCGGAAGAAATCCCATACCAGCAGCTCGTCCTCATAGGTCACATCCTCCACATTCTTCTGCGTCCCGTCCGCCAAGGTAATGCGCGTCCCGTCTGTAAAACAGCCTTGTTGTTTAGCGCAATGGTACCTTACAAAATATGTATAGATATTCCCCATATTGTCCGTATACTGATATTCCGCATCGACAATTTGTTCTACCCGATCGACACCACTTAATGCAGGTGAGGAAAAGACCAGCATACCCTGCTGGGTCTGCCAAGTGGCAGGCGCTGGCGCACCGGAACCATATTTGAATACCGTGCTTGGGTCGCCGACCAGGGAAAGCCCGGCAGGCATGGTTGTTGTCGCCCCGTCATAAACGACCGGCTCCCCGGCGCCGCCGTCGGCATAATCCGTAATTGTTACGGCGTCTTTCAAAACCGGAAAATACCCGTACCATGTGCTCAGGTGCGTTGTCTTCCCATCGGAGGTTATCATCTCAACCACCGGGTAGTAAACCGTCTGTCCCTCCACAGTTTTACTGCCTATATTGCCGCCTGCCGCTTCTACGTCAGGCATGATATACGTCTTATTGCCAATGGTAACCGTCTTGGCGGGAATATTCTCCGGGCCGAACGTGAACTCCGCCGGCCTCGCCGACGCTTTGACCGCCGTCGCCCGGATACGGACTGTTTTCGCATAGGTCTTGTCATATGCTTCCACAGTCCCGTCCGGCGACATCCGATAGTTATGCGGGTCCGTATAGGTATATTCGACCGCATAATCCCCGGTGGTGTCAAAAACGATTTCTTTGCCGGTGTAATCCTGGCCGTTCATGGAGACTTTGTAATCCAGCTGTTCTCCCGCCTTCGCTACCGTCAGGATCGCAGGATTCCACGAGAAAGTATCGCCCTCGTCAAAGGAAATCAAAACCGTCCCCTGGTCTTCATAGCAGAACCGGTTCGAGCCCTCTGTCTTTGGCAGATAATTTTCGGTATAGTCAAATTCATAATCCGGCGCGATTTCCGCCTGCGCAGCGGCTTCCCATCCGGCAGGGGCTTCCGCTATGCTTTCCGCGTCCGGCCGGATCGTGTATACATACCCTTCTGTTCCCATTAAGGTGGCTGTGGCCGACAGATATCCATCTAAATCCGGGGTTATATTTTCATCGCCGACTGTATCAATCATCGACAGGATTCCCATGTTCGCCCATTTTGTTCCGGCCTCATCCGTATATTGCAGCCCGCTTAGGTCTGCGCCGTAAATAACATCGGCAAGCGCCTGGGCATAGCTGTTGGTCAGATATTGCTCCGCTTCTTCCTGGGAAATGTAATTATACTGTTTTAAGCCATTCCTGATTTCCAGAGTCGTCGTGTCGAGCACCTGCTCATAGAAGAATACAATGCCAAGGCCGACCACCATGGTCCCGTCTTCCGCCTGATCGTTGGCGTTAACCTGGTTAATGGTGGTGACGTTATCCAGCACAATATTTCCGTTCCGGATATCCAGGTTCGCAAAATTCCCGCCCTTGAGTGTAGAATTGACGATTTCAAGGTTCCCGTCCGTTACGCGGACGGCGGAAGCACAGTTTGCCAGATAGCTGTTGGTAATGGTACTGTTGCCGGACGTCATTACCAGCGCCCTGTTATAATCGGCCGTTGTTGTTCCGCCATACTGCGTATAGACCTTACCCACGATCCTGATGTTATCCATACTGGCGTTTGTCAATTTAACAAGATAGCTGTTTGACGAATATTGCTGGCCTTCCCACGCGCCGTCGGTAACGTCAAAGGTGAAACCGTTTCCGTACAGTGCCGCGTCTGTCAGCAAATAGGAAGCATTTTCCGCCATTTTGATGTCATTCAGCAGAACGCAGTTCGCATTCCCTTTCAGCTGCGCATATTCCGTCACATTGGCGGCGTCGATAACCTCCAGGTCAAGGGAACACGGCAGGCTCTCTTCTTCCTGAACTGTAACCCTTACGACGCCTGTCCCGGTAAATTGGATCGTGCCCAGGCTCCAGTCCGCAGCGTTGGCGGTAAACGTACCTGCGGCGTCCCCCGATTCATTGGTTACCGCAACGCTGACAGACCCGCTGTCAATCACCGCGCTGCCCAGCGGTTTGAACAGGCTTTTCAGCGCAACCGCATTCGCGTTTCCCACTCTATATAAATACGCGTCTGTATTTTCGAAAACAACGTCAAATTTTTCTTCATCCTCATTAAAAAGCGCCGATCCCGGGGATTCAGCTTTTATAGCCGCATCTGACAAAACTCTTTTTTCGCCCGTGATCCGTTCGCCGTCCAAGGTGACTGCGTAGGGCGTCAAAAATATCTGTGTATTTTGGTTGGACCACTTTTCAGAATTGAACAGGAGCTCATTCCCAAACATGTACTTTCCGCCCAAATCAGCGGCAGTGTAGGTCTTCTTTGTCCCGTCGTTTTCCGTGACATTCATAGACGTATAGACTGTCGTTGTTGCGTTTTCCTTGGTTTCCTTTTCGCTTGTATCCGTATTGACAGCCTCCATTTCGAAGCCTACGCTTTCGTAATCAAGACTGTCGATCCCGGTGTAAACATGCACTGGGTGATATTCTGTCCCGTCCCGCTCTACCGGTTCCATATTGAAAATTACAAGCAGCTTTTCAAAAAGATTCCCAACCTGTTCGGCCGCGAAGGCAACGCCGGAGAAGCTTTCCACGCTGATCAGCATTGTAATTGTCAAAATAATCGCTTTAATTCTTTTGGACATTCTGTTCCTTCCCTTCAATTCCTGATTTATATTTTTTAAGGCCTGCTTTTTTCCGGACAGCCTTAAAATAATGTTGGATCACCCGTTTCGGGTAGCTTCTGCATATACGTTTTGCATACCGCAGATATTCCGGATCATCACAGGAGATAAATTCATCCCGGTTGTAAAACCCGCTTAAAACACCGACTATATCTTTTTCTTCAATGTTTTTTTCCAGACTGATCCGGTTATCGGCGCATATGACGTATCTCCCGTTTTTAACCTTGACGATCCGATGCATTGTATAGTGGCCGTCTTTACGATAAACGGGAACATCGTATTTTTTTAAAGGAAAAACCGGCGGTATGATTACCACCCTGCTTTCTCCCGCCCGGAGCATCGGATACATACTGTCACCCTGGGTTTTTGTGATATATATCCCCTTTTCCTTTAATTGCTTTTCAATTCCGCTCATAGTCCCAGCCCCTCATATGCTGTTTTGGCCGACGCAGGTTCTTTTGTGCATTTAATTTGATAAAAATCAAGCTGGTTGATCAAAGCATTGAATATATCCAGGGTTTGAATATACGCGTTGCTGTCAGCAGGCCTGTATACCTGTATCAACAGAGCCTGTAAAATATTTTTTTGATTGCTGAGCTTTATACATTCGTTCCGCTCGGACCGTTCGATAAAGCAAACCTTTTTGAGCGGCGTTTTCATATTCTTCTGCAGCCGTTCTTTTCCTGCCCATGGCGTACCATAGGCATAGATTTTCCCGCCGTCGATCCTAATTATTGGCTTGTCCCCATTCACGACGGTTACTTTCTCTTTTAAAAGCGTTTTCCAATGCAGCATATGCGTGGTTTTCCCAACGCCGCTCCGTGCTAAAAACGCTATCCCCGTGCCTTCTACATCAATGACTGCGCCATGCATAAGAAACGCGCCGAAAAAGGGCAGCTGCTCGGCAATTTTACGGCAGGCCGCAAGCCCCTCCAGGTAGCCTGGATCAAAAGCTCGGCCGTCCGCTTCCTTCTGGATGTCCGCTTCGCTGATGGAAACCGTCAGATCAGCGGCCCCGCCGCACAAATAACCGCTGCATATGGAATCCAGGTAGTCATATGTGTGATCGATATGTATGCACAGATCGGCAAGCTTTATTTTTAATTTTTTCCAATTATTCATAGCGTCAAAAACCGTTTTATGACCGCGGCGGCTTCCGCCCTGGAAGCTCCGCCGCCCGGCGCAAGGACGGTATCGCTCCGGCCTGCGATCATATGGCTGCCGGCTGCCCAGGAGAGCGCCTCTTTTGCCCAGGGGGAAATCGCGTCATAGTCCGAAAAGACTGAAAGATCCGCTCCTTGCCCCGTTTTCCCGATGGCCTTACCATAATTATACAGCATAACGGCCATCTGCTCCCTTGTTATCGGGCTGTCGGGTGAAAACTGGTTATTCCCGGTACCGCTTACGATTTGGTTCGCAGCCCCCCAGGAAACGGCCTTCGCATACCACGCCGAGGGATCGACGTCAGAAAAACCAGCCGCGGCGGTTTCCGGCTCGTTTGCGGTCCGGTACAGGATGGTAAGCATCATTGCCCTTGTAACCCCTGCCGCCGGGGCAAACTCCGTATCCGACATCCCAGACATAATACGATTGGCGTAAACGTAAGCGACATCCTGATAAAACCAGTCGTCCTCCGAAACATCTGTAAATTTCAGATCCGGCGTACCGTCAAAAATAACACTGGTATCAATCGAACCGTTTTCCTCTGCTGTCAGCGCCGCAGACGCCGGAACCGAAAGGCTGGCAAAGAGGGCCGCAAGTAAAATACATTTTTTGAAAGCTCCCATTTTTACCTCGCAGTTTACAATAGTCAAATGGCAGGCAGTTTAAAACCGCCTGCCATCACCACGTTTAATCCAGATTAAAAATCGTTGAATCTCCGCCCTCAATCGTGATTGGGTCGTTGTCAAGCGTCAGCGATTTATTTCCTTCTTCTCCGCTGGTCCTGATAATATCCTCCATGTCCAATTCAATGATTTCGATTTCCGGTGAAATATATTGCTTTTTCATATTACTGTTCCTCCCTGAAAAGACTGGATTCCGCGTCTTGCGCCTTAATCAGCGCATCAGTTATCGTAGTTGTGCCGCCTTGGATAATCGTCCCGTCTAATTTAACCGCATACGGCGTTACCAGGATCGTTGTATCCTCGTTTTTCCATTTGTCCGCGTTGAGCAGGATCTGGTTGCCGAATATATACTTACCGCCTAACTTCTCCGCGCTATATACAGACTCTTCACCTTCGCTGTCTGTAACGTTCATCGTGTTATAAACTGTCGTTGTCGACGTTGTCTGCTCTTCGGATTCCGTCCCGTTCTCAACCTTGATTTCCAGGCCCACATTTTCACAGTCCAGGGTATCAATACCCGCGTAAATATGAATCGGATGATAGAAAACGCCGTCTTTTTCCACGTCGGCCATGTTATGGATAACCAGCAGGCTGTCGGAAATTACAGGATCCGCCGTCTGTGCCTTTTCATATGTAAACGTATTGCTGCTGCCGACAGCCCATGATTTGTCTGTTTCGTCATATTTGCCGCCTGCAGGGTCATTTTCGTAAAGCTTCAGCGTAAGCGTTAAGGAAGTATCATTTCCAGCAACCGCGAAGCTTTGCGCTCCAGCGGGATTATAATCCGTCACAAATTCGGCTAAAATCGCGGCTTCCGCTTTTTTGCCATATGCGGGGTAGGCTTCCTTAAATACCGGATCATTTTCACATTTTGCGGTGTAATAAGCCTTCAGCAGCTCCGTCGACAGCGGGATCGCCGCGCAGTCAAAAGAACCTACCATGCTTACAACTTCTTTATAGGTAAGCTTCCCCTTGCCGGTAAGCTGGTCAAACAGCTGCATAATCCGCGTGGGTTCAGAGGTAACGTTCACAATGCCCAGCGCGATGGTGCCGTAATCGCCGTAGTTCCCTGCCAGGAGCACGGAAACAGGCTTGTCAGAAGCCAGTTCAAAATCAGCGATATAATCACCGTATCTTGCCGCATCTGCCTCATCATAGGTTTCCGTGGCCTTGAAATTTACACCAAAGGCGTTCTTTTCAGGGTCAGGCAAGTTTGCATATACCTGCGCCAAAAGCTTCTGGGCGCCCTCGTCATAGGTAAAATTCTGTTCTGCAAACAATTTGTCAAGCTCTGCTTTGCTCAAAACATGCGAATCATAATCGGGCAAATCGTTTTCCGCTTCAGCAGTATATGTAAACGAAGCTGTCTCCCCAACCTGCCAGGATTCGCCTGTCTCATTCAGCTCGGCGTCCGTTTCGTAAAGCTTTAACGCAAGGCCCAGGGTCGTGCTGTCCTCTGTGACGGCCAAGTCCTCCTGGATTGGGTTAAGCTCTTCAAGCTCGCTTAAAAGCGCTGCTTCGACCTGGTCAGTATATACGGGATTGGCCTCCTGATACGCGGGATCCTCGCATTTTACCGCATAATATGCCTTGAGCAGCTCGGACGATACTGGGATCGCCGCGCAGTCAAAGGACTTTACACGCGATACCACATCCTTATAGGTAAACTTGATATCGGGTATAAGCTGATATACCAGCTCCATCACCCGGACAGGCTCTTCCGGCGTAACATTCACAATGCCCAGCGCGATCGTCCCGTATTCGCCGTAGTTCCCCGCAAGGAGGACGGAAGTGGGTTTATCTGCGGAAAGTTCAAAATCCACCAGATAGTCGGCGTATTCCGCAGCGCTTGCTTGCTCGTAAGTCTCGGTAGCCGTAAAGTTCATGCCATAAACAGATTTTGACGGATCATCAAGCTTGGCGTAGATGGCCCTGACCAGATCCTGGTGCGGTGCGCCGGGATAGGTGTAGCCGTCTGGATCAAACATTGTATCCAGCTGTTCTGCGGATAATTGTGATGACTCGTAATCGGGTAATGCAGGCGCCGCTGCCGTAGCCATGGCTGAAGCCGACATTACTGTCAAAGCTAACGCAATGGCCGAAACAACTGCTTTGAAGCTTTTCTTCATTACAAATCCCTCTTTCTTTTTTTGTTTTTCTTTTCCCCTGTAAAAAACCTCATATACGCTTTCTATTATATCACGGGGGGGGTCAAGGTTTTTTGGACAAATAAATAAAATTTTTTCCATATTGTCCAAAATTATTGAACCGCGCCCTGTTTTAAGCGTTTCCCCATCCTCCCCTGTATCGTCCCAATAAAAAAAATCCCGCACGGCGCGCGGGATTTTTAGTTTTGCCCATCTGCATTACATATCCGCTCGGATAGTCCCGGTCATGATGATCGTTGCCGAATCCATAGCGGGCACATTGATCGGCGTACTGGTCCCGTTGGGAAAACGGATTTCATTGGTGTCCGGCTCCAGGACCCAGTCTTTGGGAAAATAATGCGTTGTTAACCCGCTGACAGTGGCCGTGATTTCCGTAACTGTATAGCCTGCCGGCAGTACGTCCCGGACAATCACCTCCGTTGCTTCCATATTGCCCGTATTGGTCAGAGTCAATACATACTCCAGCGTCCCGTTAGGCACGACCTCAGCCGGCGCCGATTTATGTACAGTCAACGCAGCAAATGATGCCGGCTCCACTGCCGCTTCCGCCGATGCTGACACAATTGGCCCGTCCGCCGCGCCGCCGGCCCCGGTAGCCATCACCCGGTTCACAATCCGTCCCGCCGAAGCCGGACTGGCTGCGGCCCGGGCGGAATATGCCAAAATCGCCACTGAACCAGCCTCCATAGCCGGCAGCGGATACGCCAGCACAAGCTCCCCGTTTTCATTCACCTGGGGAGAAACCGCGTACTCCGCACCATCGATCAACATCGTCATCGAGCCTTCAATATAGCTTAACGGTTTAATTACCGCCGTACTGCCCAGCGTATCGGCAATCGCCAAATTCCATATGGGCGCCGGGCTGGTGTTTTCGATCCGGATGAGATAGCTGACCGTGCAATCCGGGCGGTATACAGGCGTCAGCGCCTTTTTGAAAATGGAAATACTGTATGGATTGACCACCTGTGTTTCTGTTTCATTGGATGCGGCCTGGCCGCTGCCGGATGCATAGCGATAATAAATCTGTGCCTGATTTCGTAATATTGCAGCCATGAATTTCACCTCAATTAGAAAATCTGTTCTAACTACAATATATGCAAAGCAAGCGTTTTGGGAACTACCGCGCGGCCGATTCCCGCAGAAATTCTTCCGCTAGGGCGATCGCCCGTTCTGCCGTTTCCTTGGCCGGGCCGCCGGGTACCTTCCGGTCGTTGACGCAGGTCCGCATGCTGATGGCGTCATATATATCTTCTTCGATCATTGGGGAGAATTCCCGCATTTCCGCCATAGAAAATTCGTCCAGATTTTTGTTGTGCTCTATGGCATAGAACACCATACGGCCCACAACGCCGTGGGCCTCCCGGAAGGGCAGTCCCTTTTTCACCAGATAATCCGCCAAGTCGGTGGCGTTAGTAAAGCCGCCCTTCGCGCCTGCGAGCATCTGCTCTTTCTTAATCTTCATAGTGGCGATCATATCGCAGAACACCGGCAGGCACAGCTTCACCGTATCCACCGCGTCAAATATCGGCTCCTTGTCCTCCTGCATATCTTTGTTGTAGGCCAGAGGCAGGCCCTTCATCGTGGTCAGGAGGCCCATCAGGTGGCCGTAAACCCGGCCGGTCTTCCCCCGGATCAGTTCCGCCACATCCGGGTTTTTCTTCTGGGGCATAATAGAGGAACCGGTAGAAAATGCGTCGTCCATTTCCACAAAGCCAAATTCATGGCTGGACCATAGGATCAGTTCCTCGGAAAACCGGGACATGTGCATCATCATCAGCGAAAGACATCCCGCCAGCTCAATGACGAAATCCCGGTCGGAAACACCATCTAAAGAATTCATGGTGATTTCCCGGAATCCCAGCTCCGCCGCTACAAATTCCCGGTCCAATGGATAGGTTGTCCCGGCCATAGCGCCGGAGCCCAGCGGCATGACATTCATCCGCTCCCGGCAGTCGGAAAGCCGGGCCAGATCCCGCTTAAACATCTCAAAATACGCCATCAGATGATGGGCAAAGGTCACCGGCTGGGCCTTCTGCAAATGGGTATAGCCCGGCATGATGGTTTCTGTATTTCCCTTCGCCATGTCCACCAGCACCCCCATGGCGTGCAGGAGCATAGCCCGGATCTCCTCTGTTTCATCCAGAAGGTACATCCGGATATCCAGTGCCACCTGGTCGTTCCGGCTCCGGCCGGTATGCAGGCGCTTCCCAGCCTCGCCGATCCGTTCGGTCAGGATTTTTTCAATATTCATGTGGATATCTTCCGCGTCGATTTCAAATTGGATCTTCCCCGCTTCAATATCCGCCAGAATATCTGTAAGCCCGTTTACAATTTTTTCAGCGTCCGCCGCCGGGATGATCCCCTGCTTCCCCAGCATTTTCGCATGGGCGATACTGCCCCGGATGTCCTGGCGGTACATCCGCTGGTCGAACCGGATTGAAGAGTTAAAGTCGTCTACCTTTTGGTCTGTATTTTTCTGAAAACGTCCGCCCCAAAGCTTTGCCATCTTCCCACTCCTTTTCTAAATATCAAAAACACGCAGAAAACTTTCGCATTTCCTGCGTGTTATGTATATTATTCCTCGCCGTTTTTCTGCTTCATCATAGCCCGGACCTTTAAGGGCAGGCCGAACAGATTGATAAATCCTGCTGAATCCTTGTGGCTGTACAGCTCATGGCTGTCGCCAAAGCTTGCGATATCCGCATTATACAGGGAATACTTGCTCTTTGCGCCTGCCGGGGTAACGCTGCCCTTATACAGCTTCAGCTTCACTTCCCCGGTAACCGTCTCTTCCATACTGTCTACCATAGCGGACAGCGCCTCCCGCAGCGGCGTATACCATTTCCCGTCATACACCAGCTCCGCGAATTTGATTGCCGCCTGGCGCTTAAAGCTTTGGGTGTCCCGATCCAGGCACAGATATTCCAGCTCTTCCAATGCCTTATACAGGATCGTGCCGCCCGGCGTTTCATACACGCCACGGGATTTCATCCCTACCAAACGGTCCTCTACAATATCCGCGATCCCGATGCCGTAAGCCCCGCCAATCACATTGAGCTTTTCCACTAACGGCCGGGGCGCCAGGCGCTCGCCGTCTACCGATACCGGGACGCCCTTTTCAAAGCCAATGGTAATATACTTTGCTTCCGCCGGCGCTTTCTCCGGGGGAACTGTCAGCTTCAGCAGACTGTCCAATTGCGGCTCGTTAGCCGGATCCTCCAAATCCATGCCCTCATGGCTGATGTGCCAGATATTCCGGTCCCGGGAATACAGATCCTTTTTGGTTACCGGGATCTCGATATTGTGGGCCTGGGCATAGTCTACCGCATCTTCCCTGGATTTAATATCCCAAATCCGCCAGGGGGCGATAATTTTCAGCTCCGGCGCCAGGGCCTTGATCGTCAGCTCAAACCGCACCTGGTCGTTGCCCTTTCCAGTAGCGCCGTGGCAGATGGCGACAGCCCCTTCCTGTTTAGCGATCTCTACCAGCCGCTTGGCGATAATCGGTCTGGCGTGAGAAGTTCCCAGCAGATATTTTCCTTCATAAACAGCGCCTGCTTTCAGAGTCGGGAAAATAAAGTCCGCCACATACTCGTCCCGCAGATCCTCTATGTACAGCTTCGACGCGCCGGCTTTTTTCGCCCGTTCCTCTAAGCCCTCTGTTTCTTTTCCCTGGCCTACATCCCCGCAGACGGCAATTACGTCATAGTCATAATTCTCCTTGAGCCAAGGGATGATGATGGACGTATCCAGCCCGCCGGAATATGCAAGTACAACTTTTTCTTTCGCCATGGTTGCATTTCCTCCTCAAATCATATAAAATAGTATACAGAATTGTTATTTGAATATTGCACTTTGATTATTATACAACAAATAGAATAAATATTCAATATCATAATGAAATAAATTCTAAAAAGAAATGCGGTGTTTTTTTGTGATAATTATAGGTATTGATCCGGGATACGCCATTGTGGGGATCGGCGTAATCGAGTATACAGGCAACAAATTCCGTCCGCTGGAATACAACGCCATTACTACCCACGCCTCCATGGCCACCTCCCTGCGCCTCCGGAAAATTTATGAAGAGATCAACTTTTATTTGGATAAATATAAACCCGACGCGGTAGCCATTGAAGAGCTGTTTTTCAACACCAACGCGAAAACGGCAATTGCCGTGGCCCAGGCCCGGGGCGTTTTAGTGGTATCTGTAACCAACCGGGATATCCCCATTTACGAATATACGCCTCTGCAAATCAAGCAGGCTGTCACCGGCTATGGCCGGGCGGATAAGGGGCAGATCCAGCAAATGGTAAAAATGCTCTTAAATTTAAACGCGATCCCTAAGCCGGACGACGCCGCCGATGCTTTAGCCGTAGCCATCTGCCACGCCCACTCTTCCGGGATCAACGATCGGCTTGGGACAAACCGCCTATAAATCGTAACAAAAGCGTAATAAATTTTTAACAAGTTTAATCTTGCATATTCTGCTGGGATACGATATGATATAAATATAAGTAATTCGTCATTTTTTCAGAACGGGAGCGCATACATGTTTTATTACATAAAAGGGATTTTGGCGCTGAAGGGCGAAAATTTCGCCGTAATCGACGCCGGCGGCGTAGGCTACAAAATCTATACCTCTGCCAACGCTTTAGCAAAGCTGGGCGAGCCTGGCCGCGCCGTACAGTTGTTTACACATCTATATGTCAAGGAAGATATTCAGGACATCTACGGCTTCCCCACCAACGAGGAGCTGTCCACGTTTTTACATTTAATCTCCGTATCCGGCGTAGGGCCCAAGGCGGCCCTTTCTATTTTGTCGGTGACAACACCGGAGCGGTTTGCCCTGGCGGTGATGTCTAACGACAAAAGGACCATAACAAAGGCAGCCGGCGTAGGCCCTAAGCTGGCTGAACGGGTTATTTTAGAGCTGCGGGATAAAATCAAAACCACAGACGTCCTGCCGCAGGATGCAGCGCCGGAAACGTTTGAAGCCGGCGCGGCAAGCGAAGCCGTCAGCGCTTTAACGGTCCTGGGCTATTCCGCGGAAGAGGCCGCCCGGGCCGTTTCCGGCCTTGACGAAGGCCTGGCTTTAGAGGACATGGTACGGGAAGCTTTGAAAAAACTCATGAAGTAGGTGAAGCATTTTGATATTTGACGATAACGAACGGATCATTACCAGCGATTTTACAGAGGAGGATTCTGAAATTGAGGCCGGGCTCCGGCCCCGTCAGTTTAACGAATATATCGGCCAGGAAAAAGCTAAAAGTAATTTGGCGGTATACATCAAGGCCGCCCTGGATCGGCACGAGGCGTTGGACCATGTGCTTTTATACGGCCCGCCGGGCTTGGGGAAAACCACCCTGGCCGGGGTAATCGCCAACGAAATGGGGGTTAGCATCCGCATTACCAGCGGCCCGGCCATTGAAAAGGCCGGGGATTTAGCGGCGATTCTGACCAATCTTTCCCAGCATGACATTTTGTTCATTGATGAGATCCACCGGTTGAGCCGGACAGTGGAAGAGATTCTATATCCGGCCATGGAAGATTACGCCTTGGATATTATTATCGGCAAGGGGCCGTCAGCCAAATCAATCCGGCTGGACCTGCCGAAATTTACCCTGATCGGCGCCACCACCCGGGCAGGGCTCCTCACCGCCCCGCTGCGGGACCGGTTTGGCGTGTTATCCCGGCTGGAACTGTATACCACCGAGGAATTGATGACCATCATTAAGCGCTCCGCCAGCCTGCTAAAGGTAGAGATTGACGACGGCGGCGCGCGGGAAATCGCCCTGCGGTCCCGGGGGACCCCCCGGATCGCTAACCGGCTTTTAAAGCGGGTACGGGATTTCGCGGAAGTAAAGTATGACGGCAAAATTACGACAGCCGTAGCCGACGCCGCGTTGACGCTGATGGAGGTGGACAAAAAGGGGCTGGATCAGATCGATCACCGGATGATCATGGCTATGATCACCAACTTCGGCGGCGGGCCGGTGGGGCTGGATACCTTAGCCGCCACCATCGGCGAGGATCCCAATACCATTGAAGACGTATACGAGCCCTATCTGCTTCAGCTAGGGTTTATCGCCCGGACCAACCGGGGGCGGATCGTGACCCAGCCGGCTTACGAGCATTTTCACATTCCGTATAAGACGGAATAGGTAGGTTTCACCATGGAGGGAGCAGCATGAAAAGAAACGCTATGGCAATTTTGCTTGCCTTTATTTTGATATTTTCACATATGAGCGGGGCGCTGGCCTTAACGTTGGAATACGACGGCACCCGGCATGAATATACCGGCGCTCAGTACACCTTATATGTCAGCGGCAAACGGATCGAAACGCCTCTGGCGCCCATTATATTTAACGACCGGGCCGTTGTGCCTGTGCGGGAGGTTTTTGAAGCGTTAGGAGCGGATGTGGACTATGAACAGTCTACGCAAAAAATCACCGTTTCTTTGGATTCCGATACAATTATTTTGACCATCAACCAAAATACGGCCTTAGTCAACGGTAAATCCGTATCCATTCCAGACGGTGTCACGCCAAAGCTGATCTCTAAAGCGGGCGAATCAGCCAAAACCATGGTTCCCGTCCGGTTCGTTTCGGAGGAACTGGGCCTGAAGGTGGGGTTCAACGATACGCAAAAAGCCATTTCTGTCAGCCGGCCGGCGCCCACGGTTATGCTGACTGACGTGGGTACAAAAACAGACGGAAATAGGGTAACGGTGACAGTGACAGCCAACGGTGTGATTGAGAATATGTCCACGCCTGTGTTGACCAATGATACGGTTTTCTATGTGGATATTTACGGTGCTGACTATGCAACACAGAATTCCTACGCGATCAACGCCGGCGGGATCAAAAATGTCCGGTTCGGCAGCCATACGGATTACTGCCGGATTGCGGTAGACCTGGATCAGGCAAAATCATATTCTATTACATTGTCTGACGACAAAAAAAATGTGATTATTTCCGCCGAAGGCGCACAGTCCACCGGTGGCAGCGCCACATCCGCACCGACCGCCAAGCCCAGCACAGCTACGCCTGATCCCAACAATAAGGACAAGAAGATCGTCGTGATCGATGCGGGCCACGGGGGTTCCGACCCCGGCGCCAGCGGTACATATAACGGACAGACCTATAAGGAAAAGGATCTGACCCTGAGCATCGCGAAAAAAGTGCAAACCATCCTGACGGGCAGCGGGATCCCAGTAGTCATGACCCGTACCGGCGATATTTACCCCACCCTGGATGAGCGGCCCGCTTTGGCAAACCAGCAGAACGCGGCGTTGTTCGTAAGCATTCATATCAATTCTGTTGACAATGTCCCCAGCGCCAACGGCGTTGAGGTTTATTACGCTGGTTCAAACAATGACGACGACTACGGCGTAACCAGCAAGGAACTGGCTCAGAATCTTTTGGATGAGGTGCTGAAGCTGACCGGGCAAAGAAGCCGCGGGGTTAAAGAAGAATCCCATGCGGTGACCCGGAACAGCAATATGCCGGCGGCCCTGTATGAGGTTGGGTTCATTACCAATGAAGCGGAAATTGAAAAAATGGTTTCTGAAGACTTCCAGCAGCAGGTTGCCCAAGGCCTTGCCAATGGTATTATCAAGACCTGGAACCAGGTGACAATCCCGGACAAAACGACTGAGGTAGACCAATGAACAAGCATGATTTTTACTATGATCTCCCCGAAGAGCTGATCGCCCAGGAGCCGCTGGCCCAGCGGAGCGCCTCCCGGCTTATGTGTCTGGACAAAGTCACCGGGGAAATCGCGCACAGGCATTTTTATGATATCTGCGATCTGCTCTCCCCTGGGGATTGCCTGATCCTAAACGACACCAAGGTGCTGCCCGCCCGGCTGTATGGCCATAAAGCGGGTACCGGCGGGGCGATTGAGTTTTTGCTGCTGAATAAGCGGACATTGGATGAATGGGAAGTTATTTTGAAGCCGGGCCGGAAAGCAAAGCCCGGCTCTCGGTTTGTTTTCGGCAACGGCGAATTGACCGCCGAGGTCTTAGATGTCGTCAACGACGGCAACCGGATCGTAAAATTTACTTATGACGGCGTATTTGAAGCCGTCCTGGACAAATTGGGCGAGATGCCGCTTCCCCACTATATTAAAAAGAAGCTGACGGACAAGGACCGTTATCAAACCGTATACGCAAAAAACCCCGGTTCCGCTGCCGCGCCTACGGCCGGCCTGCATTTTACGCCGGAGCTGTTAGAAAAAATCCAGGAAAAAGGCGTAAAAATCGGATATGTAACCCTCCATGTAGGCTTAGGCACCTTCCGTCCGGTCAAGACCGACAATATTCTGGATCATAAAATGCATTCAGAATTTTATATCCTGCCCCCGGAAACCGCTGCGTTAGTCAATCAAACCAAGCAGGCAGGCGGCCGGGTGATCTCGGTAGGAACAACGGCTACCCGGGTATTGGAAACTGCTGGCCTAGAGGGGCTTCCATTGGCTGAAAAAACCGGCTGGACTGATATTTTCATCTATCCCGGCAAGCCATTCCATGTCATCGACGGACTGATCACCAACTTCCATCTGCCGGAATCTACGCTGGTCATGCTGGTCAGCGCCTTAGCCGGCCGGGAGAATATCCTGCACGCCTATTCGGTGGCTGTCCAGGAAAAGTACCGGTTCTTTAGCTTTGGCGACGCTATGTTTATTCACTAAGGAGTATTTCTATGTTTGAAATTTTAAAGACGAATGGCCTAGCCCGGCGGGGACGGTTCCATACGGTGCATGGTACTGTGGAGACGCCGGTTTTCCAAAATGTGGGGACAATTGCCGCCATTAAGGGGGCTGTGTCTACAGAAGATCTAAAGGCGCTGGGCTGTCAGATCGAGCTGTCCAACACCTATCATCTCCATGTCCGGCCGGGCGATCAGTTGATTAAGGAACTGGGCGGTCTGCACAAATTTATGAACTGGGACAGGCCTATCCTGACCGACAGCGGTGGCTTTCAGGTGTTTTCCCTGGCCTCCCTGCGGAAGATCACAGAAGAAGGCGTCAGCTTTCAGTCTCACATTGACGGCAGGAAAATCTTTATGGGTCCGGAGGAAAGCATGCGGATCCAGTCCAATTTAGCCTCCACCATCGCAATGGCCTTTGATGAGTGCATTAAGAATCCGGCGCCCTATGAATATGTCAAAAATTCCTGCGACCGGACTTTCCGCTGGCTGGAGCGCTGTAAAGCGGAAATGGCCCATCTTAACGCACTGCCGGACACGATCAATCCTAAACAGATGCTCTTTGGCATCAATCAAGGCGGGATTTTTGACGACCTGCGGATTGCGCATATGCAAAAAATTGCCAAGCTGGATCTGCCTGGCTATGCCATCGGGGGCCTGGCTGTGGGAGAAACCCACCAGGAGATGTACCATATTTTGGATATTGTCATTCCCCATGCCCCGGAAAATAAACCCCGGTATCTGATGGGGGTAGGCACACCCTCCAATATCATTGAAGCGGTAGCCCGCGGGGTGGATTTTTTTGACTGTGTTATGCCCTCCCGGAACGCCCGCCATGCTTTTATCTTTACCCAGCATGGGACCATGAACCTTTTGAATCAGAAATACGAGCGGGATCTGTCGCCTATTGACCCGGAATGCGGCTGCCCGGTCTGCCGGCATTATTCCAGGGCCTATATCCGGCATCTGTTCAAGGCAAAGGAAATGCTGGCCATGCGGCTGTCCGTCATGCATAACCTGTATTTTTATAACACGCTGATGCAGAAGATCCGTTCTGCCATTGAGGAAGACCGGTTTGAACAGTTCCGGGCGGAAAATACAGAAAAATTGTCCAAGCGGATATAATAAATATCCCCCCGCATAGTGCATTTGTCAAGAAAAAGTAGACACCCAAAAAC